>CADBTO010000428.1 GCA_902797565.1 uncultured Lachnospiraceae bacterium | reverse complement strand
ACCGCAGTCCCGGAATATCCCTTTTTTTCGGCGTAGTTCCAGTATCCGAAGTATCCGGGGAGATCCAGTTGGATCTGCCCTTCCTGGAGTTTTGTTTCCTGGATGCAGAAAAAATCTGCGTCCGCTGCCTGGAAATAGTCCTGGAAGCCTTTGCCCACGCAGGCGCGCAGTCCATTGACATTCCATGAAATGAATTTTTGTATCATGATGGTTTCCTCCTTGCTCATTCTTCCTGGCCGTATGGTGCAGCCGGCAGCCTGCGAATCGGGATGCAGCTTCCCGCGGCGGCTGGAAATTTCTTCTATAATAATAGTATAAATCGCTTGCAAAATCCAGTGAAACGTGTAGAATAATAGTGTTGTTTTCAGAGTTACGGAATAAGGGGGAGTTGGCTTATGTTGAAAAATCTGATTACGATGGACAAGGATACGCTGAAGTACAGCAAGGTGGCAGATAAGTTCCATATCACGTTCAAGCGCATTTATTTCTATGTGGCGATTGTGGTCATCGCGCTTGTGGCGACGATCATTTCGTCCGTCTATGGCCTTTCCACAATGTACAACAAGCTGTATCATATGAATACGGATCAGGGGGAGCTTCGGATCAATCTGCAGGCATTCACGAAATCTGCGTGGTTTGCGCTGACAACGCGCGATGCCGGTACCCGTGAGGCACAGATAGAAAGTTTTGAATCGAAGATGGCAGAGCTGAAGCAAAACTATGCGGATCTTTCGAAGACCTATCATGGCTCGGATATGGCAAAGGTCCAGACGGATCTGGCGCAGCTTGAGAGCGAGAGCGCAAGGCTTTCGGAGCTGTTTTCCAAAGCGCATTTTTCGGAGGATGGGCAGCCGGACAATGGACAGGAAATTTATGACCAGATGCAGCTGAATATTACGGATGTCGTAGCGGCGCTGACCGAGGATACAAAGGTGATTTCCGAGGATGCACAGAGTATGGCTGCAACAACGTATCGTCTGGTGCTCATCGTATCTGTGGTTCTGGTGGTGATTTCCCTGCTGCTGGTTCTTTTGATGTCGCTTTTTATCCGGGATGCGCGGCGGAAGCTGATTTACGTCATTACAAAGCCCGTGAACCAGATCAAGGCGGCAGCAGACCAGATGTCCCAGGGGATGCTGGACATTGATATTGAATACAAGTCCGGGGATGAGCTGGGCGAACTGGCAGCGGATCTGAATGAATCCACTGCGTCGATCAAAGAGATTGTGACGGATATTTCAGAAACATTGAACCGTATCCAGAATGGTGATCTCACACGGGGCAGCAACCGGCCGGAACTGTATCGCGGGGATTACGAAGCGATCCGGGACTGCCTGGCGGAAATTGCTGCAAAGCTTTCCGCAACGATTACAGAAGTCAAGGATTCCTCTGCCCAGGTATCCCAGGGTGCGGCAAATATGTCCCAGGGTGCATCAGATCTTGCAGAGGGCGCGACAGACCAGGCGTCCGTGGTTGAAGAGCTGACGGCGTCGGTCAATATGGTCAATGAGCAGACGACGCTCATGGCGGAGACTGCGGAAAAAGGCGAGCGGATGGCGCAGCAGGGCAAAGCGGACACGGCAACGGCTGAGCAGGAAATGACCCAGGTGACGGCGGCGATGGAGCGGATAGACAAGGCGGCAAAGGAGATCAAGGGGATCACAGCTTCGATTGAGGCGATTGCCAGCCAGACCCAGCTGCTTTCCCTCAATGCCTCCATAGAGGCGGCGCGTGCCGGGGAGGCAGGCAGGGGCTTTGCAGTCGTTGCGGAGGAGATTTCCGAGCTTGCCAGCCAGTCCAATGAAGCGGTCAAAAATGCCTATGAACTTTTGAATGCGACCATGCAGGCAGTCGAGGATGGAAACCGTGTGGTGCTGACAACCCAGGAGGCACTGAAGAATCTGGAGGAATCAGTCAACCAGGTGGCGGAAATGATGCGTGAATCCAAGGATATGGCAAGGCAGCAGTCCAACAGCATGGAAGAGATCAACACCGGGATCGAGCAGATTGCCGGCGTGATCCAGAACAACTCTGCAACAGCAGAGGAATCCAGTGCTGTTTCGCAGGAGCTTTCGGAACAGTCCGAAGCGCTCAATGCGTTGATCGGGCAGTTTATTGTACAGTGATCCGGATCGCAGCCTGGTCTGGCGGTTTTTCTGCCTGGTGGAGCAGGACAAAAGCAGGACAGTTCGGGGGGTTTCGCTTTGGGAGCGATGCCCCCGTTTTCAGATAGAGAGCATAAAGGAGAAGGAAGACGATGTTGGAAGTTGGGTTACACAGTGTAAAGGAAGCCGTCGTGACGGAAGAGCTGACAGCAGCGGCGATGGGCAGCGGGGGGCTGCGCGTGTATGCAACCCCGGCGATGATTGCACTGGCAGAAGAGGCAGCCTGGAAGGGTGTGGAAGGCGCGCTGGCAGAAGACGAGACGACGGTCGGCACCTATATTGACATTGCGCATACCTCTGCGTCACCCGTGGGGATGAAAGTAACAGCCATCGCAGACCTTGTCAAGGTTGAAGGCAGGAAGCTGACCTTCGATATCAAGGTGTACGATGCGCATGGCATCATTGGAAAGGGCACCCACGGCCGGGTCATCATCAAAACCGAACGGTTTATGCAGAAGGTAGAGGGGAAATTGTAGAGCGAATTTGTTCATCAGCCTGTCTGATGAATGGAATCGCAGAATCGAAAAAGAAGAAGCACATAAAGGAGTTCTAAAAAAACTCAAAGAAGAAGCACATAAAGGAGTTCTAAAAAAAACTCCGACTGTGCGCTGTCCGTCGGGCAATGGTGCGGCCCTGAGCAAAGCGAAGGTCCGCACCATGCCACAGGAGCGGTTTCATTCATCAGCTTGTCTGATGAATGGAATCGCAGTATCGAAATGCAAGAAGCACACCAAGGAGTTCTTAAATATGAAGTATTTTGGCACAGACGGCTTCCGGGGGGAAGCCGGAAAAGTTTTGACCGCAGACCATGCATACAAGATTGGCAGATACCTGGGCTGGTATTATTCCAGGGACCATCGGGGCAAGGTCGTGATCGGCAAGGATACACGGCGTTCCAGTTATATGCTGGAATATGCGCTGGTAGCGGGGATCATCGCGTCCGGATGCGACGCATACCTGCTGCATGTCACAACAACCCCCAGCGTAGCATATGTTGCGCGGACAGAAGATTTTGACTGTGGGGTCATGGTTTCTGCCAGCCATAATCCGTTTTATGATAATGGGATTAAGCTGATTTCCGGGAACGGCCAGAAAGCATCTGCAGCACTTGAGGAGCTGATCGAAAAATATATCGACGGGGAATCCGGCGAACTGCCGTTTGCCACCGGAGAGGAGATCGGGATTGCAACGGATTATGCGATCGGCAGAAACCGGTATATCGGTTATCTGATTTCCCTGGCGACCCGTTCCTATCAGGGAAAAAAGATCGGGCTGGATTGCTCGAATGGTTCGTCATTTATGATTGCAAAATCTGTGTTTGACGCACTGGGCGCGAAGACCTATGTGGTCGGGGTGGATCCGGACGGGCTGAACATCAACCTGGACTGCGGCTCCACCCATATCAAGAACCTTCGGAAGATTGTCCAGGAGAAAGGGCTGGATGCCGGTTTCGCATTCGACGGGGACGCAGACCGCTGCATCGCTGTGGACAACGAAGGGCAGATCATCGACGGGGATTATATTCTTTATATTTGCGGGCGGTATCTGAAAAAGCATAAACGTTTGGATGGAAACCATGTTGTTGCGACAGTTATGTCGAATTTTGGCTTTTTCCGCGCGATGGAGCGTGCCGGGATTGAGACGGAGGTCACGACAGTCGGAGACAAGTATGTCAACGAAGCGATGGTCCGGCACGGTTATATTCTGGGAGGCGAGCAGTCCGGGCATATTATCTTTTCCAAACACGCGACGACCGGAGACGGTGTGCTTACTGCAATCATGCTGATGGAAGTCATCATGGAGGAGAAGAAAGATCTGCATGCTCTGGCGGAAGGGATGAAGAAGTTCCCGCAGCTGCTGAAAAATGTTGCGGTTTCGGACAAGGCGGCAGTCATGGGGAACAAGAAGGTACAGGCAGAAGTGGAGCGGATCACGGAAGCACTGGGGGAATCCGGAAGAATTCTGCTGCGTGAAAGCGGTACAGAGCCTGTAATCCGTGTGATGGTCGAAGCAGAGACACAGGACTTGTGTGAACAGTATGTTTCTGATATGGTGAACCTGATCTACGCGGAGGGGCTTGCAGACTAAAACCGGCGAAAAAACGCGCGCAGCCGGAATGGGGAGCGCACACAAAGGAGTTCTAACAAAACTCCGACTGTGCGCAGTAGCGCCAGACGAAGTGAGGTTCGACGCTTTGCGTCGCATCCTCACGCAGTCACTGAGGCGGTTTCATTCATCAGCTGGTCTGATGAATGAAATCGCGGAATCGATGAATGGGGAGCGCATACAAAGGAGTT
>CADBTO010000427.1 GCA_902797565.1 uncultured Lachnospiraceae bacterium | reverse complement strand
TCTGCTTTATAGCCACAGCGATCATGCAGAAATTACAGCATGACCTGCTTGAACGCCGCTCAAAGAAAGCGAAGGCATTGAATGCAGTTTCCATTCCCCTTTTTTAATTCATTCATTTTCTCGTAATTGCTCATACACAAGGCTCCCATCCAAAAATTTGCGGCCGCATAGACGGCCGCAAACTCCAAAACTCACTTAATAATCTCATTCTCCACATTCATCTCATACTCGCAGCCCGTGCCTTCCCATTTCTTCCGGATCCGCTCGATGACCAGACGGGAATCCAGTGCCCCGGCTTCCAGCAGAAGCACCAGCACATAGCCTTTGCCGCGTTCTGTCACCACATCGCTTGCACGGAGCGATGAACTGACCACCTCATACAGCTGCCGGAACGCGTCCTGGTAGCTTTCGTCCTCCTTCTCCTGGGTATCTAGGGAAAAAACAAGAAAGCGGTTCACCTTATGGTAGTTCGATTCCACCCGTACCAAAAAACGATACAAAAGCCGGAAATCATCATACGGCAGGCAATATGCGCCTTTTTTCCGGCTGCGCTCACCAAGGACAGCCATCTCGTTGGCGATATTGGTAGACACTGCCTCTGTCAAAAGATCCTCACGGCGTTCCTCTGTGTAGACCTTATAGCCATGCTTGCCGTTCTGCTTCACGGTGTAAAGCGCCTGATCCGCTTTCTTGTATAACGTCAGGAAATCCGTCCCCTCGTCCGGCACAATCACGGCCCCAATCGAAGCGCCCAGGGGGATCGCCATATCCTCACCCATATACTCTTTGGCCGACCGCAGAATCTCTTCATTGATAAAACGGGTCTTCTCCGCAATCACAGATTCATCCGAAACATGCTGGCAATAGGCGATGAATTCATCGCCCCCCATCCTTCCGGCAAGATCCGTTGCCCGGATTGCAGACTGGATGATCTCTGCAAAACTGATCAGGATCTTGTCCCCCATCGCATGGCCATAGATATCATTCACCAGTTTGAAGCTGTCGAGATCGATCATCATCAGCATCCCCGGCGTTTCCCGGCACATCTGCCCGATCTCTTCCTGGGAGGAAGACTTGTTCAGAAGCCCAGTCATCGGATCTGTTTCTGCGGCACGTTTGAGCCCCGCAATCTGCTCCGCGTTCTGCAGGATATTCTCAATCCGACGCAGCAGGACATCCGCGCGGAATGGTTTCCGGATATAATCCACAGCACCGTTTTCAAAGCCCTTGCTCTCCATTTCATCGCTGCTGTCCGCCGTCATAAACATAATCGGGATCCGCTCGGCATACTCATCCTGCAAGGTATTCAGCAGCTCAAACCCGGACATCTGAGGCATATGGAGATCCGTCAAAATCATATCCGGGCGTTCCTTCTTGTACAAAGAAATCGCCTCAAGCCCGGAAGAAGCACAGATGGTCCGATACTTGGTTTCCAATATATGATTTGTCATCTTCAACGTAATAGCCTGATCATCCACGATCAATATCTTTTTCATAATTTAAGAACTCCTTCCGAACTCCCTGGTGCTTCTCCCATGCCAGCTTATCCCTCTGTGCATCATCCAATCATCGATGCCAGCTTATCCCTCTGCGCAAAAAGCTTCCGCAATAACGGTGCATAATCCATTTTGTCCCTGGCGCGGAGATGCTCGGTGAGCTCGCTGCAGGGATCATAAATCGGCGTCAGCGCAAGATTCCCCAGCACCCCTTTGAGCGCATGGGCTGCCTCAAAGGCATCATCCAGTTTTCCCGCTTCAATGGATTTTTTGATATTCTCATAATTTTCATCCGTCGCAGCTGAGGGCACCAGCATCAGATAAAAGCCCTCGTCCCCAAGGCAGCGTTCGAGGCCTTCCTTCGTATCCGCACCAAATTTCTCCAGATTTTCAATCGTAAGCATATGATTCACCTCTTTTTTTGTGAAAGGAACTGCTCAAACTCCTCCGGCGGCACGGGACGTGAAAAATAGAAACCCTGTATCACATCACAGCCTGCCCCTTTGAGCAGCTTGTACTGTTCTTCATTCTCCACACCTTCCGCCACAACTACCGCATCCAGGAACCGCGCAATCCCCAGCACCAGCTCCACCAGTCCAAAATCCCTTGGATTTTTGTGGATATTGCGGATAAACTTCATATCCAGTTTCAACACATCAATCGGCAGGCTCGAAAGCATATTGAGCGAAGAATAACCCGACCCAAAGTCGTCCATCTCGATCCGGAAGCCCTTCTTTCGCAGAGCCTCCACAACCGTGATAATCCGCTCCGCATCTTCTGTATAAGCAGATTCCGTTACTTCCAGATATAAGTCTGCCGGTTCCAGGCCATTTTCCTCGACGATTCCGGAAATCTCCTCCATAAAGCCATAGGACAGAATGTCAATCCGGGATACATTCACGGAAACCGGCACAACATAACCATACTGCTCCCGCCAGCGTTTCATCTGCGCAGCTGCCTCCCGCCAGACAAAACGGTCCAGCTTCCCCACCAACCCATGTTCCTCAAACAGTGGTACAAAGACATCCGGACGAATCATGCCAAATTCCGGATGCTTCCAGCGGATCAAAGCCTCCGCACTTGAAAGTACCGGCTTTTCTCCCTGAATATTAAACTTTGGTTGATAATATACCATGAATTGATGTTCCGAAAGCGCCCGTTCCACATCATCCATCAGCCTGGCATCATAGGTTTCTTTTTCATGAAACGCCTGGTTATAAATCGCAATCTGCCCGGAAAGGTTGTTCCGGATGCTGTTACACGCGGATTTTGCTCGATCAAACCGCCGCTCCATATCCATCTGGAAATCCACATTGGGATAAATGCCAATCCTGATCCTCATACCCGGATTGTTCAATAAATCCGAATAACTGTCCATCATCTCCGCGAAAAAGCCCTGGACATCCTCGATATGGGGCAGATAAGCCAGAAACATATCCTCCCCCATCCGCGAAGCAATGCCCCGGCTCCGCTTGGAAATCTCCCGCAGGCGATCCGCAATCCGCTTCAGCAGCTGATCCCCGAACGCCCGCCCGTAAATCTCGTTCAACAAACGGAAGCGATTGATATTGAGCGCAACCGCGTCCATCTGCATCGCCGGAAAATTCGCGTCATGCAAATGGGCGTATTCCATGAAAAATTCCGTGGTAAAGAGGCCCGTCAGATGATCATACTGGGTCGCACGGATAATACTATTGTCCTCAGACAGGGCGATACAGCGCCCCACCCGCGCGAGGATGACCTCCGGCAGGTCATAGGGCTTCGTGATAAAATCCGCTGCCCCCTCTTTCAGGCTCCGAACCTCCGCAGACTTGTCCGAAGTCAGAACAATAACCGGAATCCGGGACAACAGCGGACTTTGCTTGATCACAGAAAGAACTTCAAAGCCATCCTTCTTCGGCATTGAAAGATCCAGCAGCACCATAGAAAGGCTGTCTGCATTCTCGCGGATGGAAGAAAGTGCTTCTTCCCCATCCTCCGCAAACAACAGTTCGTAGTCCCGCTCCAGGATCTTCCCAAGCAGCTCCCGGTTGACTTTCTCATCATCCACCACCAGAACACGCCGCCTGATCCCCAGGCGCTGTTCAATAATATCCTCCATCCTTCGACCTCCCGGCACCACCGTGTAAAAAAGACTGG
>CADBTO010000426.1 GCA_902797565.1 uncultured Lachnospiraceae bacterium | reverse complement strand
AAGCCCCCCGCCTTTGGCGGGGGGCTTTTTCTTATGATTCCTTCTTACATTTCTCAAACACCGGCAGGTACAATTTCATACTCAGCCAGCCCGGCGCGCTGATACCGAAGAGGAAGAAAAACGGAAGGAGCTTCTCCCAGTGATTCCAGAAGAAAAATCCAAATACAATGATCATCGCGAGCATTGCCCCGGTCTGGGGGATGTTGCCCAGTGCCAGCATCAACGCGTTCTGCATCGTCCGCAGGACCGGATTCTCGTAACGCGCCTGCAGCGGAAAAACATAGCAGAAGATGCTCGCCGTCAAAAGCATAAACAGGATCCCCAGTACTCCTAAAAGGAATGTCCCGCTGCCCAGCTGGAGGAGGAAGCAGACAGCAGCGGTAAGCATCCCCATTAAGATCAGCCAAATGCAGGTTGCATGGAAGAAGTTCGATTTGAACGCCCCCCAGAACCGCTTTACGATATCACCCTGCTTCATTTCGATGCCCTGCACCAGCACTGCGTGCATCGCCGACAGCGCCGCCCCGATCGTGATAACCGGGATGCTGGCCAGGACAACCAGCAGATTCAAAAGCATCAGATCAAACATATGGGTCAATACAATGATGACTGGATTGTCTTCATGGAACAGCTTTTGCATGGAAACCTCCCCCGCTGCACGTTTTAATTACTCCTTCACACCACCCAGCGTTACGCCTGCGATAATGTACCTGGAAAGAATCAGATAAACGATGATGATCGGCATAACTGCAACCGCAATCATCATATAGACCTTCCCCATATCGAAGTTCATATAGTCTGCGCCACGCAGTGTCGCAATCAGGATCGGGACAGTCATCTTGCTCTTGGTCTGGATAATGAGTGCAGGAACGAAGTAGTTGTTCCAGGAACCAACGAATACAAAGATCGCCTGTACCGCAATCGCCGGCTTCATAATCGGAAGCACGATACGGTTGAAAGTATGGAATTCTTTGGAACCATCAATCCTTGCTGCTTCCACCAGGGAAAGCGGCAGGGATGACTGCAGGTAACTATGCATAAAGTAGAACACTGCAGGTGATGCAATCGAAGGAATGATGAGCGGCAGAAGGCTGTCATACATTCCCATATTCGTGATCAAACGCAGGAAACCAAGTGCTGTCACCTGCGTGGGCATCACGAGGATCGCCATAATAAAGGTAAATGCGGCTTTCTTAAGCTTGAAGTCGTATACATACAGACCATACGCTGTCAAAGCCGAAAAATAGGTACAAATCGCTGCACAGAAACCGGAAACGATCAAACTGTTCAGGATGCCGCGAACCATCGGGAATGTCCCGTCATTCGCCACATTGAAGAAGTTTTCCAGAAGATGCGTTCCGGGCAG
This sequence comes from uncultured Lachnospiraceae bacterium, assembly GCA_902797565.1. Classification (GTDB taxonomy): domain Bacteria; phylum Bacillota; class Clostridia; order Lachnospirales; family Lachnospiraceae; genus Weimeria. The sequence continues at coordinate 2,314 of CADBTO010000426.1, read as the reverse complement.
CGCTGAAAATCCTTTTTGCAGATCCGCATGGGAGCGGGTCGCGTTAATCAGCAGGATATAGAAGAAGAACAAGCACATAAAAGCCAGGATGACCAGGACGACATGCGCTATGATGCTCCTCACATTCACTTTCTTTTTTTCTATTTTAGAACTCCTTTGTGCGCTTTCCAAACTCCTTTGCTCTTACGCAGCAGCCTTCGCTGCTTTCTTCGCCTTCTTTGCAGCCTTCTTGGAACCATCCGGATCATCATCGTTCATCATACGATAGACGAAGAAGCACAGGATGCCGCTCAGAATGAACAGGTATACGGAAAGTGCACCGGCATGACCGTAGTCGGGTGCCTTCAGGTAGCTGTTCAGCCACATAATCAGCGTAAAGGAGGAACGGTTCGGATTCCCGTTTCCATTTGTCAAAATCTGCGGAACATCGAACATCTGCAGACCGCCGATCAGGGATGTAATCAATGTATAGGACAGGATCGGACGGATCAGCGGAAGCGTGATGCGGAAGAAAATCTGGGTCGGCGTGCAGCCGTCAATCGAAGCTGCCTCATTGATGTCCGGGCTGATCCCCATCACTGCTGCCATCAACATAATCGAAGTATTACCAAACCACATCAGGAAGTTCATCACACCAACCAGGATGCGTGTTCCTGCCACGGTTCCCATAAAGTCCACTGCCTCTTTGATGATGCCCATATTCATCAACGCACCGTTGATCGGGCCGGAGGTAGAAAACATCGTGAAGAACAGCATTGCAAACGCGGATGCCATGATCAGGTTCGGAAGATAGATCACAACCTTAAAGAACTGCTCGCCATGGATCTTCAGCCGCGGATCGGTAAACCATGCTGCCAGTACGAGTGAAATAATAATCTGGGGAATAAAGCCAATGATCCACAGAATGAAGGTGTTCCCCATATATTTGAACAGATCCGGCCCCATCACTTCCAGATAATTCTTCAGGCCGACGAAGTTCGGACCCACAATCTTGATTCCGGAGCGGTAGTACTCAAAAAAACTATAACGGATCGTGTCCAGGAGCGGAATAAAAGAAAAGATGAAATACGTCAGGAAAAAGGGGAGAATGAAGAGATAGCCCCACTTTCCCCGATCCAGGCTTTTCGACTTGTTCATGTACAAATCCTCCTCAACAAACTTTGATAAGGTTCCCCTGCAGCCCAGAACCCGGGATGCAGGGGAATGCTAAATGGTATTTCCATCCGCGGGGCAGTTCCGACCCGCACGTATCAGGTGTTCATTAGTCCGGCCAGTTGACCTTTGTGATCTCCGGATAACGCTCTTTGATTGCCTTCTCGAAGTTCGCTTTCGCAGTATCGTAGTCAATCTGTCCCTGGAAGTAGTCGCCGAAGGAGCTCTGGATCAGCTCGACGCAGCCCTGGTCATAGCTGGACAGCGTGGTCATTGAGATGGATTCTGCTGCCGGCTGGAAGTACTTGAACGGGTTCTCGCCGCCCAGGAACTCTGCGCCGAAGGAATCGTCCTCTGCGATCTCCTTCATACCGCTCGTTGTGTTTGTGAAGTCCAGATATTCTTTCGTGATGGTCAACAGGTTGTCCTTGTTTGCCGTCACAGCCATGATGATCTCTTTTACGTGCTCCGGATTGTCTGTACCAGTGCACCCGTGTACGAAAGAACCACCCCAGTTGAATGCCTGCGGGCCATTCGTCACTGCCCAAGCACCCTTGTCGCCATCCCAGTTCGGGTTCAACACGAAGTCAATACCCCAAGCAGGAAGCAGGAAGCCGAACACCTTGGAAGCGGAGCCCTGGGACTTGTTCCATTCATCTGTCCACTGTCCCTTGACGGTCTTGTCCAGATAGCCGGCATCCAGCCACTCTTTCGAATCATTGACCCAGTCAATTATCTTCTGATCCACGTTAATCTCCGTGCTTCCAGCCTCTACCCAAGGCTTGGAAATGCTGTTGCCATATGCACGGAATGTATCAGCATAGCCTGCCATCACAAAATAGCCTTTGTCTTTCAGTGTCTGCGCAGACTCCTTCATGGTTGCCCAATCCTTGATATACTCATTGACCTTGTCCGGATCATCCGTTCCAAACGCATCCTTCGCGATGTCGCGGCGATATACAAAGAGGCAAGGGCAAGCCTGCCAGGTCGAACCACGCTGCACGCCGTCCGAATCAGAAGCCACAGTCTTCGTAAAGTCGTACTGATCCGCAAGGTCGGTGTCCGGATCAATGCCAAACTCAGTCAACGGTACTGCCACATCTGCTTCTTTATCTGTATACTTCGTCACATAGTCTGTCTCGGAAAGGAAGATATCGACTTT
>CADBTO010000425.1 GCA_902797565.1 uncultured Lachnospiraceae bacterium | reverse complement strand
TGGGATCCAAGTTCGTTGGTTTCCAGAAGTTTGCAGAACTGTTTTCGGACAGCACTTTCATCCAGGTCATCCGGAACACCCTGGCAATGGGTGTCATCAACCTTGCTGCAACGTTCATTATGGCAATCGTTTTCGCGATCCTTTTGAATGAAGTCCACACACAGGGCGGAAAAAAAGTGGTACAGACGATCTCTTATCTGCCCCACTTTTTGTCCTGGATCATCGTGACTGGTATCCTGCACGATGCCCTGTCCGGAACCGGTATCATCAACCAGCTGCTGCTGAACTTCCATGTGATCAGCCAGCCGATCAACTTCTTTGCACATGAACCTTATTTCTGGCCGATCGTCGCATTTGCGAATGTCTGGAAAGAGACCGGCTGGAACGCAATTATTTATCTTTCCGCAATTACTTCGATTGATCCTTCACTGTATGAAGCAGCCGCAATCGACGGGGCTGGCCGTTGGCAGAAGATCTGCAACGTGACACTGCCGGGCATCAAGCCGACCATTATGATCCTGCTCCTGATGAACGTCGGGAATGTCCTGAACGCCGGATTTGAAATTCAGTACCTGCTCGGAAACGGCCTGGTACAGAACGTATCACAGACCATCGATATCTATGTCCTGAAATGGGGTATCAGCCAGGGTGACTATGCAATCGGTACCGCAGCTGGTATTTTCAAGAGTGTCGTCAGTATCGCATTGATTGTGATCTTCAACCAGGTGGCGAAGCACCAGGGCGAAGAGCGGTTGTTCTAATAGGAGGGTGTAGAAAATGGCAAATACAAGAAAAATGTCAAAAGGCGATCTTGCCTTCCATATTTGCAACGGGATTTTCATGGTGCTGTTCGTCATCATCACACTTTATCCGGTGCTGAACACGCTGGCAATCTCCCTGAATGATGGTTCGGATGCACTCCGCGGCGGGATCTACCTGCTGCCGCGAAAGTTTACCTGGAAGAATTATGCCACAGTCCTGCAGAAAGACAATCTGCTGACTGGTGCTTTTGTGACCGTGGCAAGAACCTTGATCGGAACACTCCTGGCTCTGGCAACGAATGCGATCCTTGCATTCATCGTCAGCCGGAAGGATTTCATGTTCTCCAAGCAGGTTTCCCTGTTCTGGGTTATTACGATGTATGTCAACGGCGGTCTGATCCCGACCTTCCTTCTGTTCAAGACCCTTGGCCTGACCAACAGCTTCTGGGTATACGTCATTCCCGGAATGCTTTCTGCATTCAATATGCTCGTGATCCGGACCTATATGAAGGGGATCCCGGACAGTTTGGAAGAATCTGCACAGCTGGATGGCGCTGGGTATACAACGATCTTCGTCAAGATCATTTCCCCGCTGTGCAAGCCGGTGTATGCAACGGTTGCTCTGTTTGTGGCAGTTGGCCAGTGGAACTCCTGGTTCGATGCGATGCTGTACAACCGTATGAGCGATAAGCTGACAACACTGCAGTATGAGTTGATGAAGCTCCTGTCTTCTGTTACGAACCAGAGTGGTTCTGCAGAGTCTATGAAGAACTCGGAAGGTTCTGTGACACCGACTTCTGTCCGTGCCGCAGCAACCATCATCACGATGCTGCCGATCATTTGTATTTATCCGTTCCTGCAGAAGTATTTCGTTGCAGGTCTTACCCTTGGTGGTGTAAAGGAGTAATGTTTTCATGAATCAAAAAACATATCGCAATGTCTTTTTGGAAATCGGGAAAACAGAGGAGGAGGTCCAGCGCAAGCTGGACCAAATCTTTTTTGAGATTTTTTATGGAAAGGATCGGTTTTTCCATACCACGGAAGACGGCGCATTCGGGTATTTAGAGGATACGGGCAATCATGATACCCGTACCGAAGGCATCTCCTACGGGATGATGATGTGTGTCCAGCTGGACAAGAAGAAAGAATTTGACCAGCTGTGGAACTGGGCCATGACAAATATGTATCTGACGGAAGGGGAGAATGCCCATTATTTTGCTTGGTCTGTTGCCACAAGCGGTGTCAAAAACGCGGATGGACCGGCTCCGGACGGAGAAGAGTTCTTTGCCATGGCGCTGATCTTTGCCAGCCATCGCTGGGGAGATGGCGAAGGGATATACGCATACAGCAAGATGGCAAAGGATCTCCTGCGGGACTGCATTCATCATGAGGAGCTGTATGGCGGGCACAATATGTGGAATGAGGACAAGCTGATCAAGTTTGTCCCGGGTCTGGATTTTACAGATCCTTCGTACCATCTGCCGCATTTTTATGAGCTGTTTGCGGAAAACTGCGAAGACGCAGACCGGGAATACTGGAAGCAGGCGGCGGAGGCAAGCCGGGAATATCTGAAGAAAGCCTGTCATCCGAAGACGGGCCTTTCCGCAGAGTATAGTTATTATGACGGGAAGCCGTATCCGGATGCGGAGCATTTCGGCGGGCGGCATGACTGGTTCTACAGCGATGCCTATCGGACGATTGCAAACATCGGTCTGGACTATGAATGGTTTTCAAAAGATACTGCGTTTGGGGCCTGGGAAGTGGAAACGGCAAACCACATCCAGGAGTTTTTCGCGGGTCTGCCGGAAGAGAAACGGCGCGGGATTTATGAGATTGATGGAACCGTCCTGGATGGCAGTGCGCTGCATCCTGTGGCGATGACTGCAACGCTGGCGCAGGCGTCCCTTGCAGCGGATGGCCCGTATGCGAAGCAGTTTGTGGAAGATTTCTGGAACACGCCGCTTCGCAGCGGGGATCGCAGATATTATGACAACTGCCTGTATCTGTTTGCCTTCCTGGCACTCAGCGGAAATTACAGGATTTATTAAGGGAAAAAGATTTTTGGCCGAAAGAAAGGCGTCCGGGGGGTTCTCCGGACGCCTTTTCTTTTGATCCGCACGGGCCGCGCCTGCCTTAAAGCTGCGGGAAATGTTCCAGCAGATAAGCCTCTGCATCCGGGCACCAGAGCCCGTTGTTTGCTTCCACGATGTCTGCAAGCCCAGCGAAACGCGCGTCTTCGTCTGCCTTTTCCCGCAGGTCTGAGAGGGCGGTGAGCGGCAGGGAAACGTGGGTGTAGATCAGTTTTTTGCCGCCGGGGATCTGCGGCAGGCGGAGCGTGGTATCGGCCGCGGCATCCAGCCCGCCAATATGTGTCACCATAACGGCAGGGTTGATCCGGCCCTCGGCTGTCAGGCGCAGGGATTCACGCATATCGTCCGTATTTCCGCCGGTGGTGCCCATGGCATGGGTGGAGCCGTAATGCACATCATAGAAGTTCAGCTTTGCGGAGAACTGGTTGTCTGTTGGCCCTGCGAAAAAGTTCAGGCAGCCGTCCCGCCCCAGTATGGCACTGGAAAGTTCCACGACCGCAGCAACCGGCGCGAAGACGAATACATCGTCAAAGCCGTTTCCGCCTGCCAGGCTGCGCAGTGTTCCTGCAGGGTCTTCCAGGTTTGCGGTATTCTGGAAGTACAGGTCGATGGATTCGTTTTTCCGTATTTCCTCCGGCGGGAACAGCTGCCGCGCACGGGCAAGCCGCGCATCATCAATATCCGTTACAACGATCATGCCGGGCTTTCGGTCGCAGTGTAGGGCATAGGCCAGCGCACCAAGCCCCATGGGGCCTGCACCTGCCATCAGCGCGAGCCGTCCGCCTTCCCGGATGCCCATTTCATGCTGGTAGACGCCCATCCTGGTATGGTATGCGGCATGGAACGCACCAATACAGCAGGACATTGGTTCTGCAAGCGAAGCCTCGTAATATGCTTTTCCGGTATATTCGAGCATGCAGCCGCATTCCATGACTTCGGCAGGGATGATGCAATAGGTGGCGTCTCCGCCGCAAAATTCATAGGAGTATCCGGGGCTCCACATCGTTCCCTGGTAGTTCAGTGCCGGCTGGATCGTGAACTTCATGCCGGGCTTGTATCTGTCCTGGTGTTTCGCGCCGACCTGTATGATATCTCCAGCGAACTCGTGTCCCATGATAGCAGGATGCTCTGAAACGTCTTCGTGGACGCGCTTGTGGCCGGTGCCCAGGATGGCGCATTTGTATGTGGACATACAGATGCTGTCTGAGACGATTTTGACAAGGATCTCATCGTCTTTGATGGGCGGAAGCTGGAAGGTGTCCAGCCGCAGGTCGTTTGCTGCGTGGAGCCGGACGGCTTTTGCCGTGACGGGTTCATTTTGCAAGGCATTATTCATAGGGAAAACCTCCTGTCTGGATTGGGGTTTTGTATCGGATTCCAAAAAAAGTATAGGGCAAGGATGCGCGGCTGTCAAATTCTTTTTGCAATTTCCGGAAAAGATGTTATAATGGGATTGCGCGGCGGTACGGCGCGAGGATTTGATGCAGTGCAGCGATAGAAGGGGGTATCAGACGATGGCAGAACCAATTATGGTATTTCAGGTATATGTGGAACAGGAAAATGTGACGGATCTAAAGTGCGCTTATGGCGGCGTGACCTTTATTCCGTTCCGTGCAACGGTGGAGTCCGGCTTATTTTCCGGGGAAACAGTGCCGGGGGCCTGCGATGTGCAGGTGGAGAATCCAGCGGGCAGCAGAAATTTGTGTGCCAAATATATGTTCCGCGGCAAAGATCAGGAGGGGAATGCCTGCTTTTTG
>CADBTO010000424.1 GCA_902797565.1 uncultured Lachnospiraceae bacterium | reverse complement strand
TCCCGCACGTTTCTCCATACTCGATGCCAAACACTTTTCCCGCATATTCCCCATATGATGCACCCCCTCTGAATCCCAACTGCTCTCCGGACCGATTCCTGCCTGTTCTATACAGCCCATTTTTGAAACTTTGTTCTGAAAATATGTTCGTGTTCATATGTTACCAAAACTATGTTCGGACGTCAAGCAAAAATTGAGAAAAAGGAAAATTTATCACCCCGCCGCATAAGAAAAGAGGCACCTTCCGGTGCCCCTGCAATTCCATCATTTTTTTGACACGCAGAACACTGCGCGCTCTGCATCATAGGAAATATTCGTCCCGGAATACAATTCCCGGGGGATAATTTTGTACACAATCCCGTTTTCAATCAGAAGTTCCTGCAATTCATTCTCCGAAATCTCATAAATTTCATTTTTTCGGAGGAATTCCACCACAATATCTTCATAGACCACCAGTGGACTCATCAGATCCAGCACAATGCCCTTTTCATAACGTCGATCCCGTGCCCGTGGCTCAACCAGCTTCAGGGATGGCATATAATTCACAATCAGGGTCTTCAAAAAGTACACATTCCACTCGTGTTCATACTCCGGAAGTTCGTCCCAAGAATCGAACGTGAGAAGCGGCAGGAAACCCTCGTCCATATGCCGCCGCAGCACCCGTTCCACATTTGCCACCACATCCGCCTGGATCCCGAAGGAATCTTTTCTGATATAAACATCATCTGCCACCCGGATGTATTCCATCTCGATCTCATTGAAGACCATGCCGGACGTGACATGCGACCACTGCAGGTTCCGGGCGATCTGCTGGTATGCAGAATAATGCAGCTCCACCGGATGGCCCAGCAGATGCAGCGCCACATTCTTCACAGAGATGGACTCCAACAGACCCTTCTTTCCAATATGCGGCCTGCGGAAGTCAAATTCATCCGCAAAAAGCTTCGCACACAGGAAATACAGGTTATTCGACCGCTGGATCTGGTTCTCCTCGATAAATTCCGGATGTGTTTCCTGCACCACATCATAAATCAGGATATCACTGCAATACCCGCCATTCTGTTCCATAATCGCAAGGATCTGCTGCTCCAGGAAATCCCGCATTTCATCAGAAACCTGCAGAAGCTCTGTGGAATAGAAATAGTTGTAATCCCACTGGAACAGCGTTTCATCTGCTGCCACAGCATTGATAATGACGATATCCGTCATCCCGGAAAAACGTTCTTTGATCTCGTTGCGATGCAGCGGACGCCCCTGATCCAGAATAAACTGCCGCAGCTTCACGGACAGCTTGCCGGATTGCAGGTTTTCCCCACTCTTCGTCAGATAATCCCGGTTGGAAAAGTCAAAGTCATCAGAGTAATAGAGTTTTAATACACCATGCAGGAAATGATAATTATCAATATTCGTCCGCTCGCGGATCCGATCCTCAAACTTCGCAAAAACTTCCGAATAATAGATCTCTTTCTCCGGCACCTGGTCAATATAATCCTTGATCTCCTCCAAAAGTGGAAGATCCAGCTGGATGTTCTCCTCCGCTGTCACCGCACCCCTGCCGCAAAGCACGGTATAGTCAAACAGTCGGGTACTTAGTGCCCTGTCATCATCAGACACGCCGATATCACCATACTCCTCCAGCACATACTGACGCAGCCGCTGCAGGTCACGGTTTTCGTATAGCTTGACGCCGTTCGGGAAATATTTTGCCACTGCTTTTGCGCAAAGGAAACCATAAGACTGTCTGGTCTTCGCCGCATAATCTCCATAGACCTTGTATCCGTTGCTCAACAGGAAATTGACAAACGCTTCCTGATCCATAAAAGAAAGATTCCGCTCATCCATCGCTTCTTCGATCTCATCCAAATGATCGCTTAGCGAAACCCCTTCCCCGATCAGTTCCTCTGCGAATTCCAGCAGGTCATCCATTGCTCCTTCCAGGTCAAAATCTGCCGGCAGGAACAGTTCTGCGAAATCCACATATTGGTAATAATCCGTACTCTTGCACCAATACAGCATGATCCGTTCGAAGTCCTCGTCTTCATAAACGTCCATGATCTCCTGTACCGTCACATAACCCTTTTCTTCGATATAATCCTCAACAATCGGCAGCATAAACGGATCAATATTCGTATTGAATTTTTTGATCACCTGCCGCGCCCGCTCCCTGGTATATCCGCGAAGCTCGCCAATATACTGCAGGGTATATCCTTCCGCACGGAGCAGTACCATTTCAAACTGGTTCGTTTCCGCCTTCTCTTCCAGAACTTCCTCAAACAGGTCTATAAACGGCTGTTCAAAACGTTTTTCCACCGCTCCCAGGATCTCGATATTTTTTTCAGTAATAATGGACGAAAGCTTGCTTACACGGATCCCCTTCAAGTCCCCCAGGGTCTCATATCCATGATTCATCAGCACTTGTGTCAGGCGCTTCCTGATGCCAAGAGCTGTCAGAAAAGCGGTCTCCAAATCCCAGTATTCCTCATGTAAATTCAGGAACAGCCTTTTTCTGGGATGATTTGCAATTTCCGGCACCGGCTCAACCTCCCTCTTCTTGATTTTCTCTTGATGCGCCCATTTCCTGCCGTTCGACAAGCGGGCCGCCCTAATTACAAGATTTTATCATATAGGTTTTCCCTTGTCAATATATTTTTCTATGCTTCTCTTCCACGCTTCTATGCAATCCAAGTCTTCGTGTCTCTTGCAAGGCAGGATCTGTCGCTCAGGGTCTTCGCCTTTTCGATTTCTTCTCGCTAATCGAATTTTTGGGCAGTTCAATTCCTGGTCAATACCATCGCCTCGCCTGACGCCCGAAACCCAAGCTTTTCGTATAAAAATCGGCCTTCTTCTGTTGCATCAAGGCTTATTTCCGTTGCACCATTCTCCCACGCCTGGCTGATCAGCATAGAAACCATTTCTCTGGCTATCCCGTGCCTTCGCCATTCGCCTAATGTATAAACGTTCATCAGATGTGCCCGCTTCCCGGTTGGATGTGAAAATGTGGGCATCATATAGATATAGCAGATTGTGGCACAGCCAACCACCCGGTCTCCATCCATGGCAAGAACCGTGGCATGGTCCCCATTCTCGAAATACGCGCGGCTGTGCTCCATCAACTCGTCTCCAAAAATATACACATGGTCCAGGCCATTCACCACCCGCAGCATTTCCATACGGCTGCTCATCAAACGTTCCAGATCATCCTTTGCTGCCATCCTGCAGCTGACACGATACGACAGGCGATCCGGCAAGTGATGCAGATACATTTCCAGCGCATCCGTACTGTTCTCCAACACCTCCATCAACCCCTTGTCCGGATAGGAATGGTTATCGTGGTAATCGTTTTCCCCATCACAGGTGATTTGAAAAGCCAGTTTTTCTTCGTCCAAAGAAAACGCTGCGTTAATTCCCTCTTTATTGCCCCTGGCATCGAGCCGGATCCATCTGCCTTCTGATGCAGCATATACTGTATTCAGGGCATGAATACAATAACCGGTATCCGGCGTATCCCCAAGTGTCAGGCGCTGATAACTGAATCCTGCCGGAATCCCGTTTGCACGAAGGAGCGCTGCCAGAAGATTCGCTTTCGCCCAGCATATCCCCACGCCTTCCCGCAATGTATCGCTCGCTGACACTGTGACACGGGGATCCTGCGCATCCCAGGAATGCCGGATCTCATCCCGCACAAATTCATACGTTTTTTCAATCAATTCCGTTTCCGTTCCACCCGAAGCCTCCCGTTTCAGACGATTTGCCGCAGCCCGAACGTCCGGGGCATCATAATCAATATATTTGGTTGCTTCTAAATATTCGTTAAACATAATCCCTATATCCAGTTTTTCAGTTCTTTTTGTTTGCGGATCAAGTACATTTTTGTCCGATTATTCGTTAATTCCAAATTTTCGATTTTGAATGGATGAAAATCAAAAAAAGAACCCCGTTTGGGATGCCTGTGTTTCTTCAAGCATTCCTGACGGGGGCTTCTGCTGTGGTTCCGCTGTATGGCTATTGGTTGCCGCCGCGTAAATGCCGCTACCCGCATCACTTGGCATCATGTCCCGCCATACGCAGCCTGTCACTCGCGCCGAAGCCTTATGACTCGCTCGTGAAGTTCCCAGGCTCCGCGCTGGACTTAATCTAACTCGGAACGAGACTCAGTTTGTATTTTCCCTACAAAATCACACAGCTTCCATGTGCCATTTATCTTTTTCACTTGAT
>CADBTO010000423.1 GCA_902797565.1 uncultured Lachnospiraceae bacterium | reverse complement strand
TGAAGTACATCAATGAAAACAATTATATCGGCCTGGTCAGCTATAGTAATGATGTACGGGTGGATCTGCCGATCGGGGAATTTGATCTGGACCAGAAGTCCTACTTCCAGGGCGCGGTGGACCGGATGAGCGCGGCTGGCGGAACGGCAACCTATGAGGCACTGTCCGTGGCGCTGGAAATGGTGAAGGAGAAAAAGGCGGAATTGCCGGCGGCAAAGACGATGATCTTCCTGCTCAGTGATGGCTATGCAAATGGCAAGTATTCGCTGGGGGATATCACCTACGCGGTGAAGGAAGAGGCGATTCCGATCTATACGATCGGGTACACGGCAGAGGCGGATATGGATTCGCTGGGACAGATTTCTGAGATCAATGAGGCTGTCAGCATCAATGCGGACAGTGAAGATATTGTGTACAAAATCAAGTCGCTGTTTAACAGTAATCTGTAAACAGTTGGGAATGCAATCAGCTGATAAAAACAAAATAAAAACTTAAAACGAGAATCAATATGAGTAAGGCGGATCGGATATTTAAGGAGATGTGCCGGCGCGTACTTTCTGAAGGTGTGTCTTCGGAGGGAGAGGCAGTCCGGGCACACTGGGATGATGGGGCGGCGGCACACACGATCAAGATTTTCGGCGTGACGAGCCGTTACGACCTGTCGGAGGAGTTCCCGGCGATTACGCTGCGGCGCACGGCGATCAAGAGCGCGGTGAATGAGCTGCTCTGGATCTGGCAGAAAAAATCGAACAATATCCATGACCTGGGATCCCGGATCTGGGATGCCTGGGCGGATGAGGAGGGCTCCATCGGAAAAGCGTATGGATACCAGATGGGGAAGCAGTACTTCTGGACGGACGTGTCTGAGCAGGGACTGTCCCGGGCGTTTGGCATGGCGGCGGGGCGGCGGGCAAAGGCTGGTTCGCATGCCGGGCGGCAGGGATATTGGATGGACCAGGTGGACAAGGTTCTGTACGACCTTGCGGTCCAGCCGTTTTCCCGGCGGATTCTGACCAGTATGTACGATTTTTCGGATTTGTCCGAGATGGGGCTGTATCCCTGCGCGTATAGCGTCACCTTCAATGTGTCGAAGGCGGCAGACGGAACGCGGGTCCTGAATGCGGTGCTCAACCAGCGTTCGCAGGATATCCTGACGGCAAACAACTGGAATGTATGCCAGTATGCGGTGCTGGTACTGCTTCTTGCAAAGTTGAACGGTTTCCGGCCGGGCGTCCTGCTGCATGTGATTGCGGATGCCCATATCTACGACCGGCACATTCCGCTGGTGGAAGCATTGCTGGAGCGGGAGGAATACCCTGCTCCGCGTGTTTCGATCAGGGATGAAATCACGGATTTCTATGATTTTTCGGAGCGCGATCTTTTGGTCGAGGATTACCAGACCGGCGAACAGATCCGGGATATCCCGGTCGCGGTGTGAAAGCATGCGCAAAACTCCGACTGCGCGTTTGACGTCGGACGTAGTGCGGTGCGCCGCGAAGCGGGGTTCCGCACGCAGTCAAAGAGGCGGATTCTCTGAGCAGCGAGTCTGCGAAGAGGAGCCGCGGTATCGGAGCTTGGAGAGCGCACAAAGGAGTTCTAAATCATGAAAGCGATTGCGGCAGTTGACGCAAATTGGGGAATTGGCTTCAAAGGCAAGCTTCTGGCACGAATCCCGGAAGATCAGAAATTTTTTCGGGACACCACCCTGGGCAGTGTCGTGGTGATGGGGCGGCAGACCCTGGAGAGTCTTCCGGGAGGCAGGGTGCTGGACGGCCGGGCGAATGTCGTTTTGACACATGACCCGGATTTCCATAGAAAAGATGTGGTGGCCGTCCATAGTATCGAGGAGCTGCAGAAGCTGCAGGCTGCCAATGCAGATAAGGAGTTTTTCTGTATTGGCGGCGGGCAGGTCTATGCACAGCTCTTGCCCTATTGCGATGAAGCATATATTACAAAGATAGCATATTCTTATGAGGCAGACACATATTTTCCGAATCTGGACGAGCAGGAGGACTGGGAGCTGGTGGAGACATCCGAGGAAAAGACCTGCTTTGATATGGAGTACTATTTCACTAGATATCACAGGATCCGGAAGGAAAGTTAAAAGGAGTTCTTAATTATGGAAATAACCGGCAGGAGAATGATAGAAAAAGCGTTCTCCGAGGAGGGTGTGGACACCATATTTGCCTATCCCGGTGGTATGGTGGTGGATATACTGGATGAACTATATAAGCAGGAAGGGAAGTACAGGCTGGTTCTTCCCCGGCACGAGCAGGCGCTGATCTTTGAGGCGGAAGGGTATGCCAGGGCGACAGGCAAGCCCGGCGTGTGTATCGTCACGAGCGGGCCGGGGGCCACGAATACGATCACGGGCCTGGCGGATGCCCATTATGACAGTATCCCGCTGGTGGTGATTACCGGGCAGGTGCCCCAGCATCTGATTGGAAACGACGCATTCCAGGAAGTGGACATCGTTGGGATGACGCGGAGCGTTGTGAAATACGGGGTGACGGTCCGCGACAGGAATGAACTGGGGCGGATCCTGAAAATGGCATTTTATATCGCAACCAGCGGCAGGCCGGGGCCGGTCCTGGTCGACATTCCCAAGGACATCCAGGTCAAGAGCGGGCCATCGGAATATCCCAAGGAAATTTCGATCCGCGGCTACAAGCCGAACGAATCGGTCCATATCGGGCAGCTCAAACGCGCGTACAAGCTGCTTGCATCGGCAAAAAAACCCATCATCCTGGCTGGCGGGGGAATTCATATTTCCGGAGCGGAGAAGGAACTGGCGGAATTTGCGGAAACGACGTGCATCCCTGTGGTGACAACCATTATGGGGAAGGGCGCGATACCGGAGGATCATCCGTTTTATATCGGAAACTCCGGGATGCACGGAAGATATGCCGCCAATATGGCAGTTATGAACTGCGATGTCCTGTTTTCGATCGGAACGCGATTTAATGACCGGATCACCGGTGATCTGAATGAGTTCGCGCCGAAGGCAAAGATCATCCATGTGGATGTGGATACATCGTCGATTTCACGGAACGTGGTGGTGGATGTGCCGGTTGTCTCGGATGCGAAACTGGCGCTCAAGAAAATGCTGGAATGGGCCGTGCCGATGAAGACCCGTGCGTGGCGGGTTGAGATCAAGGTCTGGAATGATGAACATCCGCTTGGCACAAAGGGCAAAAAGGGGCAGATGGATCCGGAAACGATTATGCAGGAAATTGCCGGAGCATTCCCGCAGAGCATCTACACGACAGATGTGGGGCAGCACCAGATGTGGGCGACACAGTATATCCCGCTGCAGAAAGGCTGCCAGATGATTACGAGCGGCGGACTTGGCACGATGGGCTTTGGCTTCCCCGCGGCGATCGGGGCAAAGATCGGCAGGCCGGAAAAGGATGTGGTCTGCATCAGCGGGGATGGCGGGTTCCAGATGAATGAGCAGGAAATGGCGACGGCGGTCATCGAGGGCGTGGATGTCACAGTTTGTATCATAAACAACCATTATCTGGGCATGGTGCGGCAGATGCAAAGCTTCTTCTTTGGAAAACGGTATAGTTTTACGAACCTTTCCGCGCCGCCGCGGGTGGATATGCAGAAAATCCCTGAAGAGGAGTGGAAGGACGAGTGGAAAAATTATGTACCGGACTTCGTGAAGCTGGCACAGTCCTATGGGGCACTGGGAATCCGGGTGGAGCGGGAGGCCGATATTGCGGGCGCGCTGCAGCGGGCTCGGGAGCACAAGGGGCTTTCCATCGTGGAGTTTGTCATTTCTCCGGAGGAAATGGTTCTTCCTATGGTAAAAGGCGGAAACCCGATGAGCGAGATGATTTTATAAAATCAGGAGGCGTATAATGGCGGATGGACTGAAAAACAGATGGATCGCGCTCTATGTAGAAAACCAGGTCGGGGTTCTGGCGAAGGTATCCGGTTTGTTTTCCGGAAAGA
>CADBTO010000422.1 GCA_902797565.1 uncultured Lachnospiraceae bacterium | reverse complement strand
TTTTTCTCCCAGATCCGCCAGCGATGTTGCCACATCTTTCTGCGCCTGCTCCGTAAACGAAGCAACACGATCCATCGTGGAAAGTCCGGACCATTTCCAGTCCGCCACTTCCGGCAGATCCACACCTGCATCGTGGATATACTGCTTGTGATCCACCAGCTTGTCCTGCATCTTCTGAATCAGGAACGCACCACGGTTCACATACTCCGGCAGGCTCTCCAGAATGGAGATCACCAGATTGAAGCGGTCGATCTTGTTCTGGACACGCATATCAAACGGCGTTGTGATCGTACCTTCTTCCAGATACCCGTGTACATCCAGATTATGGTTGTGACGCGAATAGGTCAGCTCGTGGATCAGCTTCGGATAGCCATGGAACGCGAAGACGATCGGCTTATCCTTTGTGAAGAGCGCGTCATATTCCACATCCGAAAGCCCATGCGGATGCACCTCGGAAGGCTCCAGCTTCATCAGGTCTACCACGTTGATGAAACGCACCTTGATCTGCGGCATAAACTTATGAAGGATATCCACTGCAGCAAGCGCTTCCAGTGTCGGTGTATCACCACAGCATGCCAGCACGACATCCGGCTCTTCGCCGCGATCCGTCGATGCCCAGTCCCAGATTCCGATACCCTGCGTACAATGCCGCACCGCCTGCTCCATGGTCAGCCACTGCGGACGCGGATGCTTCGATGCCACAATGACATTCACATAATTCTTGCTGCGCAGGCAGTGATCCATCGTGGACAGGAGGCAGTTCGCATCCGGCGGCAGATACAGACGTACCACGTCTGCCTTCTTGTTCGCCACATGATCCAGGAAGCCCGGATCCTGATGCGTGAATCCATTGTGGTCCTGCTGCCACACATTGGATGTCAGAAGCAGGTTGAGCGAAGCGATCGGCTGCCGCCATGACAGGCCGTTCGTCACCTTCAGCCACTTCGCATGCTGGGATGCCATGGAGTCCACGATACGCGCAAATGCCTCATAGCTTGCAAAGAAACCATGACGCCCGGTCAGGATATAGCCTTCCAGCCAGCCCTCGCACATATGCTCGGAAAGCATTGCGTCCATCACGCGGCCATCCACTGCAAGGAACTCGTCCGTATCCGGATCCGTACCATTGTTCCAGTCACGGTTCGTCTCTTTGAACACTTCATACAGACGGTTCGACATCGTCTCATCCGGCCCAAAGATCCGGAAGTTCTTCGCTTCCTTGTTCAGACGGAAAATATCACGGATAAAGCTGCCCAGCTCGATCATATCCTGTTTTTCGACCGATCCCGGAGAAGGAACCTCCACCGCGTAATCCCGGAAGTCCGGCATACGCAGATCACGCAGCAGTTTCCCGCCGTTTGCATGCGGATTGGAACCGATCCTGCGGTCTCCAACCGGTGCCAGCGCTTCGAGTTCCGGCAGCAGCCTGCCTTCCTCGGTAAAGAGCTCCTCTGCATGATAGGACTCCAGCCACTCTTTCAGGATGCCCATATGCTCCGGCTTGTCCATCATAACCGGAACCTGATGTGCCTGGAACGAGCCCTCGATCTTCTTCCCGTCCACTACCTTCGGCCCTGTCCAGCCCTTCGGTGTACGCAGAACGATCATCGGCCATACCGGACGCTCCGTCTTCCCGTTCTCACGCGCCTCTTTCTGGATCGCATGGATCTCTTCGATCGCCTCGTCCAGAGCCTTTGCCATCTTCGGATGCATCTCCTTCGGGTCGTCGCCTTCCACGAAGATCGGACGCCAGCCGCAGCCCTTCATGAAGCTTTCCAGTTCCTCCTTCGGAATCCTTGCAAGGATCGTCGGGTTGGAAATCTTGAATCCGTTCAGATGCAGAATCGGCAGCACTGCCCCATCCTGCGCCGGATTGATAAACTTATTCACATGCCATGACGTTGCGAGCGGCCCTGTCTCTGCCTCACCGTCCCCGACCACGCATGCAGCGATCAAATCCGGATTGTCGAACACTGCGCCGCTTGCGTGCGCGATGGAGTATCCAAGCTCGCCGCCTTCATGAATGGAGCCCGGCGTTTCCGGTGCCACATGGCTGGAAATCCCGCCGGGGAAAGAAAACTGCTTGCAAAGCTTCTTCAAGCCGTCCATATCCCTTCCTACATTCGGATAAACCTCGCTATAGGTCCCCTCCAGGTAGGTATTTGCCACGAAGAAGTTTCCGCCGTGGCCAGGCCCGGACAAAAGGATCAGATCCTGGTCGTATTTTTTAATAATCCGGTTCAGATGCACATAAATGAAGTTCTGCCCCGGCACGGTCCCCCAGTGCCCGACGATCTTCTTCTTCACCTGTGCCTTCTCCAAAGGCTCACGCAAAAGCGGGTTGTCCAAAAGATACAGCTGCGCCGCCGCGAGATAGTTCGTCGCCCGCCAGTAGGCATCCATCTTCTGGAAATAATCCTCGGAAGAATAGTCCGCTGCCACCTGCGTCTGGTTTTCTGACATTGTTTGTCCTCCTAATACTTCTGTGATGTTGCAGCCGGAAACCGGCTGTGCTTCCGTCTGCCCGAAAGCCTTTCGTCCAATAGGATATAACACCCCTCATGAGTATTTATATAAAAAACTGTTCATTTTTATCAAATTTCTTTGTTTTTGATTGACACAGATTAAAAACAAAAACTCCATCCGTTCAGCCATTTGATCCACCTCCAATTCCCAGCATTCCCTCAGATCATCAGCCCCGTGCGTTCCTTGCTCTTCTCAATGATGCTGTTCAGCTTCCGGAACGGAACGGATAAAAAGAGACCGATTAAAAGCGCCACCGGCAGGCACGTTGCCAGAGAAAGCAGGCAGTCCCTGTATGTATTCCCATACAGGCCGCCGATGGATTCCTTAAATGCGTCCATGGTATAGGTAAACGGAAGGAAACGGTATACCATCTGATATGCCGCCGGGAGTACTTCCTTCGGGAAAGTCCCTCCGGCTCCCGCCACCTGGATCACGAGGATGATCACCGCACAGGCCTCCCCCACGTTTCCAAACGCATAGGTCAGGGAGTAGATCAGCGCGGTATAGGCAAAGCTGGACATTGCCGCAGCCAGCCAGAACAGGAACTTATGTTCGCATTGGATCTCTAGGAAAAAGAGATCCCCCAGCACACAGACCAATGTCTGAATCTGTCCCAAAACAAAAAAGATAAAATAACGGCCGAAATATTCCTGATGAAGCCTGGAATTGTGCAATTCCTTAAACGGATGTACCTTTGTATGAATGATCGCCACCAGGATCAACGAACCAAACCAAAGAGACAGCGCGGTATAGAACGGCGCCATCTGGGAACCATAGTTCTCGATTGGGTATACTTCTGTTTTCTGAAGATCCACCGGCGTTGCAAAAAATTCACTCACTTTTTCCGGCTCATTCTGCAATACCGAAAGGACTTGCCGGATCTTTTTGTTCGAACGGATTCCCGCCACATCCTTTTCCAGCGCTGCCAGTTTCTGATCCACCTTTTTCAGCGCCTTTTTCAGTTTTTTAATGTCCGTTTTTCCGCTTTCCAGAAGCTGGAGATAATCCTGCATCCGGATATTCGCTTTTTCAATGCCCGAACTGCCAAACTGGACAC
>CADBTO010000421.1 GCA_902797565.1 uncultured Lachnospiraceae bacterium | reverse complement strand
GCACGAAGCTGGTTCTGGCAGAAATGGACGAGCGTGCTAGGCTCGTCATACAGAAAGAGGCGGAGGCACTGGGCATCCCGGTGTTTCCGGGTGATGGATATCCCGGTGTCGGTGACAGGGGAAATGATGCCGGGGAAGAAGATACCAAAAAAGAAGATACAAGGGAAGATACACAGAATATCCAGATACTTCCGGAACGTTACCGGCATACCTATCAGGAAGAGAATCTGCGCACGGCCATTGCGGCGGCGCTGGTATTTGATCCGGACATTCCGATGGAAACGATCCGTGATGCGCTGGCGGACGCCAGCTGGCAAGGACGGCTGCTTTCGATGCGGCGTGCGCCTGCACCGCCGCTGCTTTTGGATGGTGCACATAATCCACAGGGCTGTATGGCACTGGTACGGAGCCTGCGGGAACGCTTCCCGGATATGAAGTTCGTGGTCGTTCTTGCGATCCTTGAAGACAAGGCATATCCGCAGATGGTCAGGACGTTGGTGGAGATCGCGCGAGAGGTCTATGCGGTGGAGGTGCCGGATACGCCGCGTAGCCTGACGGCAGAGGCATTATGTGCAGAAGTAGTGCGCCAGGGCGGCGAGGCACGAGCGTTTGCGGATTACCGCGAGGCACTGCAGCAGGCGGTGGACTCCGGGGAGCCGGTTCTCTGCTGCGGCTCACTGTACTGGATTGGTGCGGCACTTAGATACTTAGACAGCCAGTTCCAGAATGAATTTCTGAGGAACATAGATTGACAGGCTTTGGGGCTGAAATGGACAGAAGCTGGCATGAAGGGCAGAAAGCAGCTTGAGGGGCAGAATGCAGCTTGAGGGGCAGAATGCAGCGTGGAATACAGAAAGAGCGGGATAGTTTGAGTATTTTGGAAAAAGGAGAAAAAACATGAGCGGAATCTATGATTATAAACTTCCGAAGGCGGATGGCACAGAGCTGGATCTGGCGGATTTCAGCGGAAAGGTGATCCTGTTTGTAAATACGGCAACAGGCTGTGGCTTTACGCCGCACTACGAGCCGATCCAGAAGATGTATGAGGATTTCCATGACCGGGGGTTCGAGGTGGTTGATGTACCCTGCAACCAGTTTGCAGACCAGACTCCCGGAACAGACGATGAGATTCATGAGTTCTGCACGTTGAAGTATCATACCACTTTCCCGCAGATGAAGAAGAGCGATGTGAACGGGCCGAATGCCCTGCCTGTTTTTGAATTCCTGAAGTCCCAGCAGGGGTTCAAGGGATTCGGGCATGGTCCGATGGCACTGCTGATGAGAAAAATAAAAAAAAAAGCGGACAAGGATTACAAGAATAATCCGGATATCAAGTGGAACTTCACGAAATTCGTGGTGGACCGGGACGGGAATGTGGTCAAACGGTTTGAACCCACGGAGGATATGAAGGCGGTTCGGGAGTATGTTGAGGGGCTGTTGTGATTAAATTAAGCGTCAAAAAACCATATTTTGTCCTGGTTGGCGTGGTGATGGTGCTGGTGCTGGGGATTGTTTCGTTCCAGAAGATCAAGACGGATCTGATTCCGGCGATCAACCTGCCCTATGTTTCCATCATCACGACTTATCCAGGTGCATCGCCGCAGCGTGTCACGGCAGAAGTGACAGAGGTGATCGAGAATTCGATTGGTACACTCTCCGGGATTGAGAATATCACTTCTCAGTCCGGGGAGAATTTTTCATTTATTACACTGGAATTTACCGAAGATTCCGATATGGAGGCGGCAACTTCCCGCGTATCCCGCGCGATGGAGAATGTCAGCCTGCCGGAAAATGCTGGGAAGCCGATTGTGATGGAGATTTCCGCGGATATGCTCGCTTCCCTGTATGTGGGTGTCACGAAGGATGATCTGGACATTTTCGGGCTGACGGAGTTCGTGGACGAAGAAGTTATTCCGGAATTCAAACGCCAGGGTGGGGTGGCTTCTGTTTCAACGACAGGCGGTGTGGTGCAATCTGTTGAAATACGATTAAACAAAAAGAAAATCGAAAATGTCAATGACAAGATTCTGGGGAAGGTCAACGATTCGCTTGCGGATGCGCGTGACAAGCTGGAATCTTCCAAGCGGGAACTGGCAAATGGCAAGAGCCAGATCGAGAACGGGAAGCGGGAGCTTGCCGCACAGCAGGAGGCCCAGAGCAAGCAGCTGGCAAAGTTTTCCAAGCAGTTGAATCAGGCGCTTGCCACCAAAGCGGCGTATGAATCGAATGTCAGCTCAATGGAAGCGCAGATAGCCGGACTGAAAGCGGAAAAGGAACAGTATGTCAAGGCGTATGAGAGTCTTGATTCTGCATTACAGATGATCGTGGGTGCCACAACGGCGCAAAACCCACTGGCCGCGCTGGCGCTTCCCAAAGACCTTTCGGATGCGGCAGCAAATCCGACAAAGCTGGAGGCGCTCAAGGCTGCAATGGAAGCGGCGGGACAGGCTGAGGCAGCAGAGAAGTTTGATCAAAAAACGCTGTTGATGGTCGTGGACGGCTATGAAAAGCGCGTCCCGGAAATTGAATCAGAACTGAAGAATCTGAACACGGAGCTGCTGGTTGCCAAACAGGTCCTGAAGCAGGTGAAGTCTGCGGTGGCGGAAGCCGAGGCGAATTATGAGAAGGTGGAGAGCGGGAAGATCACGGCGGCAGCTGCGTTCGGCTCTTCCACAGCACAGCTGAATGCGGCGGAAGAGAAGCTGAATGCAAGCGAGGCACAGATCAAAGAAGCAGAGGAAACGCTGGAAAATTCTGAGGAAGCCGCGCGGAAAAACGCGAACCTGAACCAGCTTCTGGAAATGGATACCCTGTCCAAGCTTCTGGCGGCGCAGAACTTCGATATGCCGGCGGGCTATATCTCCCAGGATGAGACCCAGTATCTGCTGAAAGTCGGCGAGGAACTGGAAAGCGTTGGGGAGCTAAAAAAACTGGTACTCACGAAGATTGACGGTGTGGGGGATATCCTGCTTTCGGATGTGGCGGATGTCACGGTGATTGATGATTCGAATGAGAATTATGCCCGGATGAATGGGAAACCGGCGGTGGTGCTTTCGATTATGAAGCAGTCCACGGCATATACCTCCGATGTTTCGAAAAACTCGAAAAAAGCGATGGAGCGGATGGAACAAAACTACGAGGGGCTGCATTTCCTGACGGTCATGGACCAGGGTGTGTATATTGACGTGGTGGTTCATTCGGTGCTTTCAAACCTGGTCTGGGGCGCGATTCTGGCGGTGTTTGTCCTGTTATTCTTCTTGTGGGATTTCCGGCCGACCATCGTAATCGGAATTTCGATTCCGCTTTCCGTGCTCTTTGCCGTGGTGCTGATGTACTTCTCACATATTACGTTCAATACGATTTCCCTTTCCGGGCTGGCACTGGGGATCGGGATGCTGGTGGACAACTCCGTGGTTTCGATCGAGAATATCTACCGG
>CADBTO010000420.1 GCA_902797565.1 uncultured Lachnospiraceae bacterium | reverse complement strand
TGCTGGGTCGTAACAATCTTTCCATGCGCAAACAGCGTAAACTGCAGGGACGCACCGCCCACATCCACCATAAGCGCCGATTCCGAAATCATCTTTTCAAAGCCCCGGGACGAAGCCAGCGCCTCATAAATATAAAACCGATGTTCCGAATTGGACAGGACGGATACCTCCAGCCCGGTCCTCTGCCGGATCCGGTCAAAGACAAACAGATAATTCTCTGCCCGCCGCAGAGCAAAGCCTGCACGAAAATCCACGTGCTCGATCCTGTACCCGTCCACCTGCCGTTTCATATCCGAAAGGATGGACAGCAGCAGATCCGAATTCTCTTCCGTGATCCTGCCATACCGGTGAATATCCCGCGCCAGCTGGATCGGCATCCGCAGCTCCGAAAGCACCCGCAGTTTTTCTTTTGCGGGCTGGATCTCAAACATCCGGAGGGACACCTCATAGGTTCCCACATAGATGGAGGCATATAGTTTACTCTTCATTCCACGCTCCTTTATTCACGCTTTTATCTTCACGCTTCTTTATTCACGCTTCTTCAATCTTGCAGAAATGTTTTTTTCCGCCCGGCTTCGTTGCTTTTTCGTAACTGATCCCGACCAGCAGGATCTCGCTTCCAAAACCCTCCAGTACTTTGGGATATTGCTTCCGCCTGATCTGTCTGATTGCGGTATCCGCGCCCTGCGGCAGATACACGATAGCTGCATACCCCTCTCCTGCAGGAAGTTCCTCAAATTGCAGGTAATGGTCCCGATACGTATAATAGGCAAGTTTGATCACACTGCGCAGGCTTTCTTCCCGATTATAGTGAATCGGGGCGCATTCTTCCAGATGAATCTTCTCGATCTGCGCCGCCACGGCTTCCTCATTTCCAAAGATCGTATTCTCAAACAGCTGGTCACATTCCCGGAGACGCTGCATCGTCTCCTGATGCCTGCTCCATCGGACATTCCGCGAAAACTCCTGCCGGATCTCCTCGTTTGGAATCCGGGTTATACACAGCATCCATTCCTTTGATCATAAAACCAGCCTCTTTTCTGTTCCAATCATCCGATTGAACACGCCAACCAGCCCGGTCTTGTCCACATAGTCCGACCTGAGAATGCTTTGAAATCCAAAATTCCCCGGATTCAAGAAAACACCCATCGCAATCCTCCCGATGCAGCCTTGAACGCTTTACGCCGCTCCCCCTTGCCCCGCGCCTGCTAGATAGTCCAGGAATTGCCGGGCAGTGCGGCCGGATCTGCCGCCGTGGGAAACCTCCCAGGCATTCGCCTTCGCCAGAAGAGCCGCCTCCTCCATCTCGATGCCATAGGACTTTGCAAGGGAGAGGCAGATCTCGTTGAATTCCTTTTTGTTCGGGCTGTCATACATAATCTTCACGCCAAAACGTGCGGACAGCGAAATCTTCTCCTGCTTCGTGTCGCTGCGGTGCAGATCATCCATATCCGACCGGTCGCTAAACGACTCGCGGATCAAATGGCGGCGGTTGCTCGTCGCGTAGATCAGCACGTTCCGGGGCCGCTCTTCAAGACCGCCTTCGATGACGGCTTTCAGGTACTTATAATCCGTCTCAAATTCCTCAAAAGACAGATCATCCATATAAAGAATAAAACGATAATTCCGGTTCTTAATCCTTCCGATAATTTTCGACAATTCTCGGAACTGGTGCTTATACACCTCGATGATGCGCAGCCCCTGTCCATAATACTGGTTGATCAGCGCCTTGATCGAAGAAGATTTTCCTGTACCGGCTGCACCATATAAGAGGCAGTTGTTCGCCCGCTTCCCGGCGAGAAACGCCTCGGTATTGCTGCAAAGCAGCTGTTTTTGCATGTCATACCCTACTAAGTCTTCAAAACACACGGGTGAAATCTTCGCCACCGGAAGGATCTCCCCCTCCTCCCCGATGCGGAATGCCTTGTGCAGACCCAGCACGCCTACACCAAAATTCCGGTAAAATTCCGAAACCGTCTGCTGGAACATCTCCACACTTTCCGTAGCCGCCAGATCCTGTGCCAGCTTCATAATACAGTCACGAATGCGTACCTGGAACACCTCCCCGCCCAGGTTCTGGTTGGAAAAGCCCAGCAGCTGCTCCTCCGGAAACCCAAATTCCGCGCACAGGACAGACAGGTCTGCCGCAAACAGTTCCCGCAGAAGTGCAAAATCCCCTGCCGCAATGCGGCTCACACAGTCGCCTCCGTCCCCACGGATCTCGCATCCCAGGCTGTATGCGTTTTCGCTTGTCACGAGCAGATGTGCCAGATATGCCTGCCAGATATTCCCGCTATAGCCGTGTATGCTCGCAAAATCAACCAGCTCCCCCACACAGTCAAAAAACGCGCTCCCGCCAACAATATCTCCCGCATCCTCCCCCAGTTCCAAAAGCCTGCCAAACCGATGCAGCAGGCTGTCCTTCGGGAAGCGGTAAAGTACCAATCTCTCTACCATATTTAAGAACTCCTTTATGTGCTTATCATTTTTCGATACCGAGATGTCATTTCCCATCATTCGCTGGAAAATGACATCTCCACTTCGACTGCGTGCGGAGTCTCCGCTGACGCTTCGCACCGCACTTCGTCCGGCGACAAACGCACAGTCGGAGTTTGGTTATTCAGAACTCCTTTATGTGCTTATCATTTTTCGATACCGAGATGTCATTTCCCGGCCCGCCCTGCCCCTCATCATCCATACACACGGATATCTGTCAATGCACACTGGTCACCAGTCAGCGCCGCATACAGCGGCACGTTCCGCATGCTCCGATCCTGATCCGGAATCACCGTCACATTGCGGATTGAAATCCCGGCATTCTCCGTCTCTGTCGTGACCGTCCACCGCTTCCATCTGCGAAGCACAGAAAATGACACCACGCATTCCATCCCGTTCCGGTTCGCCTCTTTCCAGGCAGCCCAGTCCGTGAACCCTTCCTCCTGTTCCGTTTCCAGGAAATTCTCGGCAAACGGTCCATCCTCCTTCGTCTCCCCATCAAAACGGATCAGTGCGTATTCCCGGTACTGCCCGCCGCCCACTGTTCCATCGTCCGAGGAAAACAGAACCAGGTACGGACAGTGCCAGACCAGGTTTGCTGCCGGCAGGCTCATGGTATGGAACTCAAGGCGCATCCCGTCCCGCAGCGGGATCCCGGCTGTTGATGCTGCCCGGTTTCCATCAATCTGGATGTTCGGCACATCGCTTTCAAGCCGGTCAATATAACTGATCTCCTCCGCAATCCGGGGAATTTCATCCTGCCTGATCTCTTCATCTGTCGGATACAGCTTGACATCCCGGATCTCACAATGTTCCCCCGTCAGCCCGATGAACGCCATCGGAGAACTGTCCGGCAGGGCAACAATCGTTTCCGTCCATTTGCCCCGCCCAAACAGCCGCAGCCGAAGATGATCCCTGTAACGGACCGCATGGACCTCATAGGTATCTGAATCACCCGCGCTGCCTGCTCCGAAAGATGGTTCTTCTGATGGTTCCCAGTCCCGCGTCACCATATTCCGTGCACCCGTACAGATGCTGTGCCCGTCGAACCACAATTCCCCAAACTCCACATAGTGGGTATCATGGATTGCCCGCGCCGTATCATGAACCCTGCCATCCATCGCGTCAAACAAAACCAGCGCAGGACCATAGAACGGTTCTGTATGTCCTTCCTCTTCCCCGCTGTCTGCCTGATAGCTGCTCTGGAAGCAGATTTTCAGGATCCGCTCCGGAATTTCGATGCCGTTGGAAATGATGCTCCGGTATTCCCCGCAATGGAACGCATGCTGCAGCAGCGCGTCCACGCCTTCATCCTGCCCGGCCATTTGATAGCCCATATCCGCATCCACCATTTGCAGCATCGCCCCGACAAACTTGGGATCAAACTGGGAACCGGAGCCCTTGACCAGCTCTTCCCTCACCAGCTGCTGGGGCAGAGGCTCCCGGTAGCTGCTTTTCGACGTCATCGAATCATACGCGTCCGCAACCGTGACAATCCGCGCGATCTCCGGGATCGCCTCACCGGAAAGCCCTTCCGGGTATCCCGTCCCGTCATAATGCTCCCTGTGGTAACGTGCACCAACCGCAAGATACGGAAATTCCGTGATGCTGGACAGAATCTGGTTCCCCAACACAGGCTGCTGCCGTACCAGCTCATACTCCTCCTCGGTCAGCCGCCCATGCTTTTTCAGGATTTCGTCCGGCGTCCCGATTTTCCCCACATCATGGAGCAAAGCCGCATAGTATACCTCGTCACAT
>CADBTO010000419.1 GCA_902797565.1 uncultured Lachnospiraceae bacterium | reverse complement strand
TTTTTTCAGTTCTGTCCTGTCCCTGTTTCCCCTGTCCTTACTATTCATGGAAGCTCTCCTTTTTTGACGAACTCCAGCATCCTCTGCAAGTATAACCCGCCGCCCGCACCACTGTCAACAAAAAAACCGGTGTACTTCCGGAAAAACTGCTGCGCAGGGGGCGCACGGCTATGCCGGGATCTTCAGCGTTTTTTCACACTCCCGCATATTAGCGTATTAGTTTTGTAGAACTCCTGTATGCCAATCACCCCCACCATTTCTATAATTTTCCCCAGAAAAAACTATGATCTTTCGATTGACACACCACCCTGGAACGGATAGACTGGAACATCATCAGGAGATTACCTGTTACGAAAAATCTGTTTTAGTAAAAAGGAGCCAATGCACATGCAAATCTACGTTGACGCAAACGCTGCTGCCCCTGGCAGCGGCACGAAAGAAGCACCCTTCTCCACCATCCAGGCCGCTGCAGACGCTGCAAAGCCCGGTGATGAGGTGCTCGTACTGCCCGGCATCTATCGGGAATATGTCAATCCGAAGCAGGGCGGCACAGAGGACGCGCCCATCACCTTCCGCTCCACCGAGCCGCTCGCTGCAGTGATTACAGGTGCGGAAGCCCTGACAAACTGGACAAAGGATGAAGCGCATCCCGGCGTTTGGACCACACGGATTTCGAACAGCTGTTTCGGCGAGTACAACCCGTATACAACCCGGATCTCCGGCGACTGGTTTATTGCAACGATGGTTGCGCATACCGGTGACGTCTTCCTGAACGGAAAGTCCCTCTATGAAGTGACAGAGCCGGAAGGGGTATACAACCCACAGCCTTCCGGTGCTTCTTGGGATCCGGACTTTTCCGTATACACCTGGTATGCCTCCCAGGATACACAGACCAATGAGACCGTCTTCCTTGTGAACTTCCACGACAAGGATCCGAACCAGGAAGAGGTGGACTGTTCCGCACGCCGTGCCTGCTTCGCACCGGAGGCTGAGGGCATCTCCTATATCACCCTCTCCGGCTTCACGGTCTGCAAAGCCGCAACCCAGTGGGCACCCCCCACAGCGTACCAGGAAGGTATGATTGCTCCGCATTGGTCGAAGGGCTGGGTCATCGAAGACTGCGAGATCTTTGAATCCAAGTGCAGCGGCATCTCGCTTGGAAAATACAAGCAGAAAGGCAATGACAACAAATGGCTTCACTGGAAATACAAGGATGGCACGCAGACAGAACGTGAATGTATCTGCCAGGCACAGATCGAAGGCTGGACAAAAGAGAGAATCGGCAGCCATACGATCCGCCGCTGCCATATCCACCACTGCGGACAGACGGGCATTGTCGGACATCTGGGCGGCGTCTTCTCCGTGATTGAAGACTGCCATATCCACCATATCAACAACAAGCAGAACCTTGCCGGAGCAGAAATCGGCGGGATCAAAATGCACGCCGCGATTGATGTGCTCTACCGCCGCAACCATATCCACCACTGCACGCGCGGTATGTGGCTGGACTGGCAGGCACAGGGGACACGGGTGACGCAGTGCCTCTTCCATGACAACTGCCTGGCACAGCTCGTAGAACTGCCGGAGAATCCGGATCCCACGATTTTCGCGGGCGTTGGCGAGGACATCTTTATCGAGGTTTCCCATGGTCCCACGCTGATCGACAACTGCGTCCTGCTCTCCGACCGTTCTGTCAAGATTGCAACCCAGGGCGTGGCGCTTGTGCACAACCTGATCGCTGGAAGCTTCACCGCAGTCGGCATTGGTACGGACAATGGCTCGAAGACCCTTTCCTCGCCCCGTTACACGCCGTACCATGTGCAGCACCGCACGGAAATCGCAGGCTTTATGACCTTCCTGCACGGAGACGACCGCTTCTACCAGAATATTTTCATCCAGAAGCCGAAGCGCCCTGCAATGGAAGCGATCGAGGCAATGATGCAGGAAAATAAAGACGGCTGGGATGACGGCAATATCAACGTCGGCACCTTCCCCTTCGACGATTACCCGACCTACGAGGAATGGGATGCACTGTTTGAAGGATACTGCGGAATGGGATCCGATCCCAGCGACCGTTACTACAGCCATCTGCCGGTCTGGTCCAAAGGAAATGTTTATTATAACGGGGCCGGCGCATGGAAAAAAGAAGAAAGCCCTGTGGTTGACACAGAGCACAAGGTCGAGATCGCGTTGAAAGAAGAAAACGGCTGGCA
>CADBTO010000418.1 GCA_902797565.1 uncultured Lachnospiraceae bacterium | reverse complement strand
TCCCGCAGGATTTCTTTGAAACTGTTAAATTCTTCCATCAATGCTGCGTGGTTCTCATGGATATATCCATAGTCCGCGTCTTTTCCGGCAAATTCGAGCAGCCGCGCGTGTTCGGAGAGTTCCGATGCTCCGATGATCCGGGCGGAGCTTTTCAGCCCATGCACTTTCGTGACGTAGTTCTCCCAGTCTTCATTTTCGTAATAGCCATGCAGTTCATCCCGTTTTGCGTCCACGGTCTTTCGGAAGAACTGCAGCGCCATCAGGTACATATCTGCAGAGCCGGCATATTCCAGTCCCGCGTTCGTATCCAGCCCGGCCTCGCGCAGGGCGGGGAAGCAGGCAGGTTCGGCAGGTGTACCGGTGTACTGTGAATCAGATGCGGCTTCGGCGCTGCCCGTTTCTGCAAATCCAGTGTCACTGCCTGCGAGTCCAGCGCTATTGCCTGCAGAGCCAGCAAGCCCGCCGCCGATTTCCGGAGCGGCATCCGGCTGGATGAAGCCGCCTGCCAGTTCCGGACGCATTGGCCCAAGCCCGACTTTTTCCGGAGGGAGGTACGTTGCCAGCATCTGTTCGAGCCGCCTGCCGTTGACCGGCTTGACCATATAGTCGTCAAATCCCGCCTGGATGTATTCTTCGCGTGCGCCTGCGACGGCGTTCGCAGTCAGGCAGACGCAGGTCTTGTAGGTATTGGGATTGTCTGTCTGGCTGCGGAGTTCCCGGATCATTTCGATGCCGTCCATAACCGGCATACGGTGGTCCACCAGGAGCAGGTCGTATTCCTTCTGCCGGGTCAGTTCCAGCGCTTCGCGCCCGTCGGCGGCTGTGTCGATCTGGACATGGGTGCTTTTCAGCAGGCCTTTGATTACGAGAAGGTTCATTTCCGTATCGTCCACGATCAGCAGATGCGCGTCCGGAGCGACAAAGCTGACTTCGTATGGGCCGTCCTGTTCTGCGGTTTCGCAGACGGCCTGCTTGAAGTCGCCGACGGGTGTCCAGTTCAGCACTTCCTGGCGCACCGAGAACGCGAAGGTGGAGCCTTCCCCGTAGACGCTGTGGATCTCCAGATGGCTGCCCATCAGGTCCAGAAGCTGTTTGACGATGCTCATGCCAAGCCCTGTGCCTTCGATGGTGCGGTTGCGCCCTTCGTCAAAACGCTCGAATGCGTCGAACAGACGTTCCAGGTCTTCCTTCCGGATGCCGATTCCCGTATCCGTGACGGAGATCCGGAGCATGATATGCGTGGCGTCTGATTTTTTTGAAGAGACCTTGATGGAGGCGCCGCCTTTTTCTGTGTATTTGACCGCGTTTGTCAGGAGGTTCAGGATCACCTGCTGCAGGCGGATGTTGTCGCCATACAGGATGTACGGCATTTCGGGATCCATTTCCACATCCAGGGTCAGCCCCTTGGACTCCGCCTGCATCCGGATGATTGTCACCATATCCGAGATCATCAGGGAAAGGTCGTATTCATCCGGCACGAGTTCCAGCTTTCCGGCGTCGATCCTGGAAAAATCCAGGACGTCGTTGATCAGCGAGATCAGCATTTTTCCGGCGCTCTGGATGTTCCGGGCGTGGACACGGGTTTCTTTCTCCTGTGTCTCCCGCAGAATCATTTCGTCCATGCCCAGGATTGTGTTGATGGGTGTCCGGATCTCGTGGGACATATTCGCGAGGAAATCACTCTTCGCTTTGATCAGATCGTCTGCGGCCTTTTTCTGCCGCTGCATAATCTGTCCATAGATATTGAACAGGATGATCAGTGCCACCATGACCAGCCCCATCTGGATGAGTGCGTTGCGCAGCAGGGAGCGGTTCACGATCTCCATCTGCTTATCGAGGAAATAGCTGGAGTCCTGTTCTTCTGTTTTGTCCAGGGTGATGCCATGCCAGGCAAATTCGCTGCGGTTGTATTCCTGGAGGTTTTTCAGCACGGTTTCCGTGGTTTGCCGGGATGCCTGCTGCGTCCAGAGCGTCGTGGTCAGGAAGATCAGGAACAGCAGCACCAGCCAGACGATGGTGGAGTTCCCGAAGCGCCAGTCCTCGTCCTTGCCGAATACATAGCGGAAGAACAGGAAGCCCAGGATGCTCCAGACAATCAGAATCATGTAGGATTCCGTTGCAAGTGTCGAAACAGCAGAGACGTTTGGAATCAGGAAATACATGAAAAAGAATATGGAGCAGACAACACCCAGGATGCCTGTGGTTTGCACGAGCCGGTTCTGTTCCTTCGTCGCAGTCTTGAATGCGGCGTACGAGGTATAGAGGTATGCAATCGCAGCGCAGATGGTGTTGATGTCTACAATCCAGCTGATCACGCTCCGGCCCAGGAACGGGATTGGAATCGAAAGGATCAGGATGAACGGGATCAGGTTTTTCGGCAGGTGCTTCCGATCGGATTCTCCCATCCATTTTGGCAGGGCGATGTGGTCCCGCGTCATGCCCAGGAGCAGCCGGGACAGGATAAAGCTGTTTCCAAGGATGCTGGAAAACAGCGCGCCGAGCAGGGCAATGCCGAACAGCAGGAGGCCGGAATTCCCCAGGATTTCGTGGACGGCATAGAACACAGGTACACCTGCAAGCCCTTTGTAGCGGTCCAGATGGGACACATAATCCAGCCAGTTGGAACAGTCTTCAGGATGGACACAGGCGGACAGCAGCAAAAGTATGATATAGCAGAGCGTTGCAATGATGACCGATGAGGAAATCACCCGATAGATTTTTTTCGGAGAAAAGCTGTATTCCTCTGCTGCATGGGAGATTGCTTCAAATCCGACAAATGCCCAGGGCGTAAGCCCGAAGATATTGACCACCCCGGACAGGGGAGATTTGTCCGGGGAAAACAGCGGGCGTGCGGAAAGCAGGGATACATCCCGATGGGACGCCATTGCCGCCAGTACAACGAACAGGCCGCCCACGAAAAGCGTGGCGCAGACGGTCTGTACGACGCCCGGAAGCCGCCCGCCGCGGCAGCAGAGCAGACCGAAGAGCCAGATGGCTGCCACGGAAAGCATTGCTTCGCCGAAATACACGTCATAGCCGGCGATCTGGTAGTGGAAGCCGATTTGCAGGACATCCCCGAAAAGGTTCCGGAAGAACAGCGGAAGCGCCGTGGCATTGGCCCAGGCGATTGAGAGATAGACGAGTACCAGGAACCATCCGCACAGGAAGCCGTGGTCATGGCCAAAGGTTTCTTTTGCGAACGAGAAGGTTCCGCCTGCGTCTGGATAGTGGCCGATCATGAAATGGTAGTTGACCCCGATCAGCAGCATCGCCGCCGCGCCGGCCAGGATGCCCAGGATCGTTCCAAGCGGCCCTGCGATCGGCAGAAAGTCCGTGCCCGGCATGATAAAGGATCCCCATCCGACGGCGCAGCCGCAGGAAAGGGCCCAGACGGAGATCGGTGGAAGGTTGTTTTCGATTTTTGTACCAAAATGTGCATGGTTTTGTTTCGCCAATGTTCTGCGCCTCCTTGCTGTCTGTCAGATTGCCTTCCAGCTTTTCTGCCGGGTAATCTGGATGTTTGATTTCTAGTATTCGGAATATCCGAGATATTTGTTTGTCATACTGTATCTTTATTTTACCTATGTTTTTCATTGAATGCAATAGGTGGATTTTGAAGGGTGAAAACCGGTTGACTTTCGTTTTCGAAATTGGTATATTGAAACAAATATGCGTTTGAAATTGCGTTTGTAAAGAAGCATTTCAAGTGCAGTGTCGCTTTTGTGGGCAAGAAAAGAAAGAGGGATGGTATC
Source organism: uncultured Lachnospiraceae bacterium (assembly GCA_902797565.1). GTDB lineage: Bacteria > Bacillota > Clostridia > Lachnospirales > Lachnospiraceae > Weimeria. The sequence continues at coordinate 2,223 of CADBTO010000418.1, read as the reverse complement.
GTTTATGGAAAGAAAACACGAAAACCCGATTATCCGGTCAATCTACACGGCGGATCCTGCGCCGATGGTCTATGGGGACACGCTGTACCTCTATACGACGCATGACGAGGATGAAATCATCGACGATTTCTATACGATGTTCGACTGGCGGTGCTTCTCCACGAAGAATATGGTGGACTGGACAGACCACGGGAAGATTTTCTCGCTGGACGACATCGACTGGGCAGAGGCCCGTGCATGGGCACCGCAGGCGATCGAGCGGAACGGGAAGTTCTATCTGTATTGCCCGGTGCAGAAGAATGGCGGCGGGATCGCGATCGCCGTCGGTATTGCGGACAATCCGACGGGGCCGTTCAAGGATCTGGGGCATCCGCTGGTAGACGAGGGGGATTGGAATGACATCGACCCGACGGTCTATCTGGACGATGACGGACAGGCATATCTGTATTTCGGAAATCCGGAATTGCGGTATGTCCGGTTGAACGAAGACATGGTGTCTTATGATAAGGAGACAGGTGTCGTACGAATCCCAATGACGGAAGAGTCCTTCAACAAGGGCAGCCACGATACCGGCACATCCTATGGCGAGGGGCCGTGGTTCTACAAGCGGAACGGGCTTTACTATATGGTATATGCCGCATTTGCTGTGGACGAGCATGACGAGCACCTGGCGTATTCGACCTCGGAATCCCCGACCGGCCCGTGGAAGTACGGCGGCGTCCTGATGACGACGGAAGGCGGCGTCTTCACGAACCATCCCGGAATCGCGGAGTTCAAGGGGCACAATTACCTCTTTTACCATACGGGACAGCTTCCGGATGGTGGAATGTACCACAGGAGCGTCTGCGTGGCAGAGTTTGATTATAATGAAGACGGTTCGATCGACACGATTCCGAAATGCGATGGGGTGACAGAGATCTGACAGAGACCTGGAGCGATCAGTCGATAAGTTCGAGAAGCCGAAAGATGCGAAAATATAGGGACCAGATCTGTGGATTTGGGGGCAATGCCCTGCAGTATTAAAACTGCAGGGCATTTTTCATTTGGCTTTTTGCATTTTCGAGAACCGCGCTTGCATCCACATCGTCCGCATCCAGGCCAACTGCACGGATGCACACGGCGTCCGGGATCCCAAACAGCCCCAGGGATACGGCCTTGGTATATTCGTATCCGAAGTTGTTTTTCCCGATCTCGCCGCCGGCAGTGGTCACATAATACAAACGATTTGCGCGGCACAGTCCGCGGCGGATGCCAGCGGCATCATATTGGAAGGTGATGCCGTTAATGCTGACATGCTCGATATACAGCTTTAGGACAGCGGGGAACGAAAAATCCCAGTATGGTGCAGCAACAATGATCTGATCCGCTGCTGCAAACTGTTTCGCAAGGTCAAAGCATGCATCAGAAAAATCCCCCTGTGCAAGCGCAGACTGCCGCTGCTGGATGCCTTGCTCTGTAAGCGGCCGAAGATCCAGGCTATAGAGCGCTTGGGTTTCCAGCTCCACATCTGCCTCCGGGATATTTTCCAGCACCGCCTCTGCGAGCTCCCTTGTCCGGGATGCGGCTCTGGTGCATGCGTCTATAAAAAGTATCATATCAAATGCTCCTTTCGCTGCCAGTAAAAAATAAATAAAGGCTTTCTTTTTTTGCGTTTCTATTCTATAATGGTTTTGGCAGAACAGGGATCGGATCCGCTAAACACAAGCGCATTATACACCAGAGCATACTTTCAATGCAAGTTTTATTGTGTGGCTGCAGCAGGGAAAATAGGAAAAGAACAGGATCAGGGGTTTTGGTGCAGGGCGAATTTGACCAGTAGGCCGCAGAAGAATGGTTTGGATACAGGAGGTAAGGAACATGGTTTTTGAAACAGGGCTCATTGATGATGGTCAGGTTCGTGTTTTTCGTGAATATCTTGCAAAGGCAGCTTTGGATGGCGGGGAAGATATGGTACGGATCGGCATACTGGCAGATGGCGCGGCTTGCGGCGCTTTGGCGGGGCATGCTTTAGACGAAGGCTGCTTTATGGTGGACAGCTTTTATATTGATCCTGCTGTCAGAAGAAAGGGCGCAGGGGGAATCCTTTGGGATACGCTGCTTTCTGAACTGGAGGAGAGCAGCCCGGAAATGGTGGTGAAGATTTCATTCATTGAAGCGGATGAAGAGGGAGAGGCACTGATGGAGTTTCTTCTGTCCCGGGGATACCAGGTTGGAGAAGTAGAT
>CADBTO010000417.1 GCA_902797565.1 uncultured Lachnospiraceae bacterium | reverse complement strand
TTTGGTTATCTGGCACAGTACCAGGGCGTGGATTTTTCCGGCAGTATCCTGGATTTTGTGGTGGATGCACGGCCGGATATCCTGGAGCTGGAGGCACAGCTCGCGCAGCTGGAAGGGGATATGGACGAAGAACGCCTGTCCCGTTATGAGCAGCTGTCCCGGCAGTTCGACCTTCTGGGCGGATATTCCTATCGCAGTGAATGTGCGGGCGTCCTGAAAGGTCTTGGTTTTGCGGAAAATGAGTTCGGCAGGGAGATTTCCGGGCTTTCCGGCGGACAGAAGACGCGGGTGGCGCTTGCACGGCTTTTGATTTCCAAACCGGATCTTTTGATCCTGGATGAGCCGATCAACCATCTGGACCTGGCGTCCATTGAATGGCTGGAAGTGTTTTTGAAAAGCTATGCCGGGGCGGTGCTCCTTGTGGCGCACGACCGTTATTTCCTGGATCGGGTTGTGGGCCGGATTGTGGACCTTTCGTTCGGAGAGGGCGGCGCCAAAAGCTACCAGGGGAATTACAGCGAGTTCGTGCGGCAGAAGGAGATTTATCTGGTATCGCTTGAAAACGCTTACGACAAGCAGCAGAAAAAAATTGCGCACGAAGAGGCGGTCATTGAAAAACTTTCCCGGTTCAACCGGGAAAAATCGATCCGGCGCGCGGAAAGCCGGAAGAAAAAACTGGAAAAAATCGAACGTCTGGAAAAGGCACCGCCGGAATCCGACGGAATGACCCTGTCCCTTTCCCCCTTGTCCCGGAGCGGCAAAGATGTTCTCCTTGTAGAAGGGCTGGGGAAAAGCTATGGGGAAAAACAGTTGTTTTCCGGTGTGGATTTTCAGATTCGGCGGGGCGAACATGTCGCGCTGATCGGGGATAACGGGATTGGAAAATCGACGATCCTCAAGATCATCAACGGGTATCTGGAAGGGGATGCCGGGAAGGTGGTGCTGGGAACCGGGGTGACGGTCGGGTATTATGACCAGGAACAGCAGCTGTTTGACGAGGAAAAGACCTTGTTTGACGAGATGCAGGATACCTATCCGGGTATGGACAACACGCGGGTACGGAACGTACTTGCGGCATTCCTGTTTCGGGGCGAGGATGTGTTTAAGAAAATCAAGGCGCTCAGCGGGGGTGAGCGGGGGCGGATCTCGCTCTGCAAACTCATGCTTTCCGGAGCGAATTTCCTGATCCTGGATGAGCCGACCAACCACCTGGATATGGAATCCAAGGAGATTCTGGAACAGGCACTGAATGAGTATGATGGGACACTGCTTTACGTTTCCCATGACCGTTATTTTGTGAACCAGACGGCGGAACGGATCCTGGAACTGACCGGCAGCGGGCTGCGGGAATTTCTGGGGGACTATGATTATTATGTCCGGAAACGGGACGAGCTTGCCGCTGCATCAGGATCCGGGGAAGCCGGGACAGAAAAGAAAGTTTCTGCCGGTGCCCTGGATTATAAAGAGCAAAAGCGCCTGGCAAGGGAAGAAGAACGCAAGCAGCGTGCGATTTCCAAACTGGAAGGCGAGATTGAGCAGGTGGAAGGGCAGATCAAAGAGATCGAGGCACAGTTCCTGGATCCGGAGACTGCGAAAAATTCAGCAAAGCTGAATGCATTATCTGCCGAGCAGGCAAAACTGGATGCCCGGCTGGCGGAGCTGTATGAGCAGTGGGAGGAAGCGACCCTGGCCCTGGACTGACCGGAACCTGCGGGAGGCAGTGTTTCCTGAGCGATTGGACGGGACTGCAGCGATGGGCAGAAGCCGCAGAATGGAGGGGAAAATGGTATGACGAACGAAGAAGAGGGAATATTCCGGAAAGCGGTGCGTGATAGCAAAGTCCCGATCCTTGTGCTGGATCAGAAGTGGCATCGGCTGTTTGCCCTGAGCGGGAAACCGGATGAAATCAAGGCGGCAGAGCAGTCTGTGAATGAGCTTTTGATCCGGCAGGGGAAACTGAATAATGAGGTGAAGGATCTCCGGAAAGTGAAAGCCAAGCTGATGCAGGAGATCGTCGAGAACATGCAGGGGGCTGCGGAGTCGCAGTCCGGTGCACATGCCAAAAAGCTGGATCAGAGCAAGCGGCTTTTGGATGAGACCAATGAGCGGATCGAGGCGGATGAGGATGAACTGATGGAGTTGCCCCGCCAGCTGAAGGACGCCAATAACGAACTGATGTTCCTGACGATGACCTTTTCCTATGATAAACTGCGGACCAATTCAGATGAAGCAAAGGAGATTGCGGACTGGATTGCGGATATCCGGGTGCAGCTCAAGAAGAACATTATCCGGAAGCAGAATCGGGAGATCAACAACCGGGAAATCTATTCCTATATGCATGACATCTTCGGGAGGGATGTCATGGATCTGTTTGATGCACAGGTTGATACGGATCTGGCACTTTCCAGCCCGGATTCTGCAGGGCGTGCCACGGAGTCCGGAACGGGAGATGACGGGCGGGCTGCCGTGGAAAAAATCTCCGTGATGGCTGGCAGGGGCGGCGACGGAGAGCGGATGGAAATTCCCAAAGAAGAGGTCATGGAGGCAAAAATCCATTCCAGGATCCTGAAGAAAAGGCCGCCTGCGAAAAAGGGGACAGAAGGCGGCGGCTCTGCTGCAGCGCTGCGGAGCGAAGAATTGGAGAACGTTGAAGATAAGGGAGTATAAGTTGCATTATGAAGATGATTTTATCAGGCATGGCGATGCGGGAGGCCGATAAAAATACGACCGACCATTTCTTCGTGCCGGCGCTTGTTTTGATGGAACGCGCGGCACTTGCGATCCGGGATGAGATCAAGTCTGCATTTCCGAAGGATACAAAAGTGGGAATCATTGCCGGGCCCGGAAATAACGGCGGGGACGGGATTGCGCTTGCGCGGCTCCTGAAGGAAGAGGGATGGAACGTCCGTGTCTTTCTGGCAGGGAAGCGGGGAGATCTGTCTGAGTCCGCCGGGTGGCAGTTTGCGATTGCAGGTGCGTATGAGGTGGGATTTGTTCGGATGATCGATGAGCTTTCGGATTGCGGGCTGGTGGTCGACGCCTTGCTCGGAACCGGGCAGAATCGTCCGTTATCCAAGAGTTATACACAGATCCTTCAGGAAGTCAATAGCTGGCAGTGCCGTCGGATGGCACTGGATATTCCGACCGGGGTCTATGCGGACAGCGGGAATGTGCCTGGAGAAGCATTCCGGGCAGACTGCACCGTGACGTTTGCGTTTGAGAAGATCGGGCAGCTGGTGTATCCCGGGAAAAGCTATTGTGGAACAGTCATCCAGAAGCATATCGGGATCACGACGAAAGCCTTTCCCAAGGATTGGGAGAGCGGCCTGGCAAAAAACGGCGGCATCTGCTTTTCGCTGGAAAAAAGCGATCTGGCAGGTCTTCTGCCGGAGCGCCGGGAGGACGGGAACAAAGGGACCTTTGGAAAACTCCTGGTCATTGCGGGAAGCCGTGGGATGGCGGGAGCTGCGATTCTGGCTTCGATGGCGGCACTCCGTATGGGCTGCGGCATGGTGCGCGTGCTGACCGAAGAGGGTAACCGGGTCATTATGCAGACTTCGGTTCCGGAAGCGCTCTTTTCCTCCTATGAAGGGGAACCGGAAGAGGAAGATGTGGAAGAGGCGGTGTCCTGGGCGGATGTCGTTCTGGTTGGGCCGGGAATCGGGCAGGCAGCGGGTGCGCGTGCCCTGCTGTCCTATATCGTTAATGAAACAGACAAGCCGTTGATTTTTGACGCGGACGCGATCAATCTGTTTGGCAGGAAACCGCAGCTGCTTAAAGTTCTGTCTTCCGGAAGCGAACGGCAGATGGTTTTCACGCCCCATGTCCTTGAGATGAGCAGGCTGACCGGGATTCCGGTCCGGGATATTAAAGAGAATCCGATCGGGACAGCAGCAGCATTTTCCAAGGAGTTCAAGGTGTCGGTGGCGCTCAAGGATGCGTCCACGATCATCTGTGACCGGGATGGCAAGACGTTTATCAACGAATCCGGGAACAGCGGGATGGCGACAGCGGGAAGCGGGGATGTCCTGGCGGGGATCATTGCGTCTTTGATGGCGCAGGGTGTGCCCGGAGGCACGGCAGCACCGCTGGGCGTGTATCTTCATGGGCTTGCCGGGGATGCGGCGAGTGAGCGAATGAGTGCGTACTCTATGACAGCGCGGGATATTGTGGACAGCCTGCCTTCTGTTTTGAAAAGCGCGATGGAGTAAAGCGTTTTGATGGAGAAGCGTACCAAAGAGTTCTGAATAGGGAGGCAAATAATGGACGAGATGCGGCTTTCGGCCCGGATTGATATGAATGCGATCCTTTCAAATATTGAAAAGGTCAGG
>CADBTO010000416.1 GCA_902797565.1 uncultured Lachnospiraceae bacterium | reverse complement strand
TTGCGGAAGTGGAAAAGGTCGCATCGGACGAGGCATATCGTGCCAGTATGCTGGAAACGTTCCTGGGGGAGTGATGGCAGGCAGGGAAGGGAAGAGAGACGAGGTGAGGCAGTAGAACAAATCATGATGGTGACGGGGCTTGCAGCCGGAGAAATAGAGGAACTGCGGTGATGCAGGATGCGGCGATAGAATGCAGAAGGGGTGTCTCCCATAAACAGGGGCACCGCTTCTGCTTTTTTATCGCAGAGCCGCCGAAAGGAAAATGGCGAGGCTTTCAGAAAAGACAGGAACCGGGTTAAGTTTTTTGTAGGATATGCCTATATATTTTGTATTGCGCTTGCGCACATGGCATCTTGTTTTGGTTAATGATAGGGATATATTATAGGCTGTTTTCATAAGCCGGTTGCGATGGAGGAGTTCCTGGGAACGGTGGAGGAGGCCTTCTCAGATGTTCAGCAAAGGAAAAAGAGCATTTTAATTGTGGATGACAACGTGACCTATATGAGCATGATTATGGACTGGCTCAGGGACAGCTACCGCGTTTCAATGGCAAATTCCGGCGTACAGGCGATCACATGGCTTGCAAAGAACCGTGTGGACCTGATTCTTCTGGATTATGAAATGCCGGTCACGACAGGGCCGCAGGTCCTGGAGATGATCCGGTCGCATGACGAGCTGGCAGATATTCCGGTCATTTTCCTGACCGGTGTGGATGATAAGGAGAGCATCACGAAGGTGCTGGCTGGCATTGAAACCGGCAGATTATCTGCTGAAAACCATAGACCGGGACGGGCTGCATGAGAAGCTGGCCCATTTCTTCCGGCCCGGGAAATAAAGAATCAGGGCAGGACATGAATAAAAAGAAGAATATAAAAAAGGCGGAGGCAATCTGGAATGCGTTCCGGCTGGTGTTATGCTGTATGATTGCTGTATGGCTGTGCACTGTGTGCGGCTGCGGGAGTACCACAGTACAGGAGGATGATTCCTTGCAGAAGGTGCTCGATCGGGGACAGCTGGTTGTTGGCCTGGATATGGATTTCCCGCCGATGGGATTTACAGATGAAAGCGGCGCGATCACGGGATTTGATATGGATGTGGCACAGGAAGTCTGTGACAGGCTGGGTGTGGAACTGGTCAAACAGCCGGTGGACTGGGACAGGAAGGAAGCATGCCTGGACGACGGGACGATAGACTGCATCTGGAACGGATTATCGGCCACGCCGGACCGCGCACAGATGATGGAATTGACAGACCCATACATGAAGAATGAATTGATCTTTGTTGTTCCGGGCAGTTCTGAGGCGAGGATGTCGAGCAACCTGGATGGCGGAACCGTGGGCGTCCAGTCTGGTTCAACGGCACAGGCGCTGCTGGAACGGTCGGAAGAGTTTGAAGACATCAGGGTCGTTCCGCAGAGAGATTACCCGGCATTGCTTAAGTAGCTGAAAAACGGGGAGCTTGACGCGGTCCTGATCGACTCCGTTGTTGCGTATTACATGATTTTTTCGAGCAGTGATCGTTATTATGTCCTTTCGGACAGCCTTGCGGAAGAGGAATATGCCGTTGGATTCCGAAAGGGCGGGAAGGCGCTTCGTGACAGGGTGCAGGGGCTCATGAGAGAAATGAAGGCGGACGGGACGCTGGGCGATATTTCTGAAAAGTGGTTTGGCAGTGACATTACGATAGTAAAACTGGACAATATGATCCGGGACGGGAAGTCGAAGCAGGAGATTTATGATTTTCTTTTGATTCAATCAGCGGGAGTTGTCAATATCACTTCGAAAAATTTTCCCGGCTTGTATGGCTACTTTAAGGAAGAATACATAGACGGAACGCTTTGGGTGCCGGACGATGATTATGTCCCGACCGAGCGTCCCTGGTATATTGACGCGCGGGCGGCGATCGGCAGGGTTGCGGTGGTGTATCCGTATGTAGATGCGCAGTCCAATACGGTCACGATCACGCTTTCCAAAACCCTGTGTGATGCGCGGAGCGTGGCGGCTATGGACCTTTCGCTGAATGAGCTGAAAAAGATCATCAAAGAGGTGACGGAAGAAGGCGGGACAGAGATGGAGTTTGTCCTGGACAGGAAATAATGAGGCAGGGCTGCAGCGGGCGATTGACCATATGATCCATGCGATTATCGACGAATCCTGCATCGACGACGATCTGATGGAAGCGGTCCAGATGTCCACGATCAATGAACGGATGCGTGATACGGATCTTTGGACCAGGGAGGTGATGAATCCGGAAAGGCAGTGGCGGCGCGGCAGGTTGATCGTGTCCAAGCGGGAACCGGATGGCAGGATTGCCCGTGTCCTGTTTCTTACGGAGGATATTGACAGGGAGAAGCGGGATCGTGACCGGCTGATTGATATGTCGGAGCGTGCCGTGGCGGCCAATGAGGCGAAGTCTTCGTTCCTCTCCAATATGTCGCATGAGATCCGGACGCCGGGGAACACGCTGCTGGGGTTGATCAACGACATTCTGGATTTCTCCAAGATCGAAGCCGGGAAGATGGAGATCCTTCCGGTGGAGTACGACCTGTCATCGGTCATCAACGACCTGGTCACGATGATCCAGACGCGGGCGGACGAAAAGGGGCTTCTTCTGAAGCTGGAGATCAGCGAGGAAATCCCGAAACTCCTGTACAGGGACGAGGTTCGGATCAAGCAGGTGGCAACGAATATCCTGACCAATGCCGTGAAGTATACCGAGAAGGGGAGCGTCACGTTCTGTGTGGATTATGAAAAAGCGGAGGGGGATCCTGCCGGGGAGGCGGACCAGATCTTCCTGCGGGTGGCTGTGAAGGACACGGGCATCGGCATCAAAGAAGCGGATATGGGGAAGCTTTTCTCACAGTTTGACCGCATCGAGGAGACGCGCAACCGGAAAATCGAGGGCACGGGGCTTGGGATGAACATTACCGTGAAGCTGCTGGAAATGATGGGCAGTTCACTGGAAGTGGAAAGCGAGTATGGAGCGGGGTCCACGTTCTCGTTCCGGCTGCGGCAGCGCGTCGTGAAATGGGAGCCGCTTGGGGATTATGAGGCGGCATACCGGGCTGCCCTTTCGAACCGGGAGAAGTACCAGGAGAAGTTTACGGCGCCGGATGCGCTGGTGCTGGTGGTGGACGATACGCCGATGAACCTGACGGTGTTCAAGAGCCTGCTCCGCCAGACGCAGGTGCAGATCGAGACTGCGGAGAGCGGGGAAGAGGCCATCCGCCTGGCGGCAGGGAAGAAATATGACATGATCTTTCTGGATCATATGATGCCGGCGGCGGGCTTAACGCGGAAACGCCGGCGGTCTGCCTGACTGCAAACGCGATCTCCGGAGCAAGGGAGAAATATCTTGCGGAGGGGTTCAACGACTACCTGACCAAGCTCATTGATGCGGACAAGCTGGAAGAGATCCTGATGCAGTACCTGCCCAAGGAGAAGGTTTATATCCATACGGTGGTGGAAAGTGAGGAAGGTTCCCAGGATGCAGGGACAGAACCAGAACCGGGGCAGGGCCTGCCGGAGTGGCTGGCTGCCTGCGGGGCGCTGGACGCAAAGGCTGGCGTGAAGAACTGCGGCGGGACAGAGGAATTACACGATCGAGGTGCATGCCCTGAAGTCTTCGGCGCGGATCATTGGCGCGGGGGCGCTGTCTGAAACGGCAAGGCTTTTGGAAGAAGCGGGGAATGCGGGGGATACGGCGTATATCGGGGAGAACACAGAGGGGCTCTGCGCAGTACCGTTCGTATATCGACATCCTTTCGCCGATTGCGGAAACGGATGTCGATCTGCCGGATATCCCGCCGGATGTGCTGGCAGATGCCTATGCGGGGATTCTGGAATTTGCGGGAGCGATGGACTATGAACTTGTGCGCATGGTCCTGCAGAGTGTGAAGGAATACAGGCTTCCTGCGGAAGAGAAAGCGCGCTTTGACAGGATCCAGGAGAAGTTCTCCCAGATGGACTGGGACGGGATATGCAGGATTTTGCAGGAGTGATTCGGGCGGCGGCCGGTGTTTTGCCAAAGGGGTGTTTCTGTTCGAAGGTAGTG
>CADBTO010000415.1 GCA_902797565.1 uncultured Lachnospiraceae bacterium | reverse complement strand
GGGAGCAGATAGCAGGGTGAACAGGGGAGAAGGAGACAGGGCGCGCGGGGGAGCGGACAGCAGGATGCACGCCGGGCAGAAGTCTGGCAGGGGATTTTGGGGGCAAAGGCCGCAGGTCGTGATTCTGGGAACAGGGATTCCGGACGAACTGGTGGCCGCGTTTGGAAGTCCCCCGCTGCGGATTTTGGGCGGAAGCCTTGAGGCGTGCGGCTGGTCGGACCGGATCGTGCCGCGGGATACAGATCCGGTCAGCAGGTCTGTACTGGGCTATTTGCAGGGTGCTGCCCTGGCGTCTTCCGATTGTCTGTTTCTGGTTCCATTAAACAGTGACAGCATGCGGAAGATCGCGTATTTCCTGAAAAGGGAGGGGCAGAAGGTGTTTGCTGTGGATATTCCTCCGGTCTGGCAGGGCAGTGCGTCACCAGGCAGGTGGAACAAACAGATGCTGCGGATGATGGATGCGGTCGGGAAGCATCTGGGACGGGATGTGGACGAGCGGAAGCTCCTTGCGGTATCCCAGCGCGTTTGCGGAGCGAGGCAGGCGATGCGGGAGTTTCTGGGAATCGTTTCGGAATATCCGGGTTTTCTGACGGATGGCGGCAGGGTTCTGGTACAGAACAGTTATTATTATGCAGCAGATTTGGATGAATGGGGATATGCGGTGCAGCAGCTTTCGCAGGAAATCGTCTTCCGCTGTCAAAAGCAGGGGAGAAACCGGGCAGAAGAACAGAAGCCGCGCGTGCTGCTTTTGGGATCTCCGGTCTATTTCCCGAATCTGAAAATTCCGGATTTGATGCGGGATACGGGGCTTGCAATGTGGCGGAATATGGACGCTTCAACGACCCAGTGGATCCTGGGAAGGCAGAAGGCAGCCAGCGGCAGGGTGGAAGAGATTGCGGCGGCATGGTATGCGGCAGATGGTTCCGGGGCGTATTGCCAGAATGGTTCGCTGCGCAAGCAGGTCTGCCGTCTGGCGGAGTCCGGACGGATCGAAGGCGTGGTATACCATGTCCTGAAGGGACAGGTGGAAGTGGATTTTGAACTTTCGTTCTACGAACATATGTTTGGCGCAATGGGTATCCCGCTGCTTCGTCTGGAAACGGATTACCAGGTCCAGGATCTGGAACAGCTGCGAATCCGTCTGGAAGCATTTGCGGAGATGCTGCGTCAAAAGCGGCTTGACAGGGAGGCTGAACAATATGATCGCAGAGTACAGGGTGATAGAAGGAGGGCGCTATGAACAGGAACAGGAAACGGCTTTCCATGGTGCTGGTTCTGGCGGGAATCACGCTTTTGGTGCTTCTGTCAGGCAGGATTCCGTTCTGGACTTATGACGAGAGGGTTCTGACAACAGATATAGAACAGTTTTTTTCTCCGGAACATCTGGTGCGCCTTCTTCCGCTGGCAGTCATCATCCTGGCTGCGGCAGCGGCCATTACGGGGATTTGCTGGATACGGAAACGATACCGGGAGCAGGACAGCATGCGGGCGCGCTATGAAGGGATGCGCAGCAGCGGCAGGGCCGGAAAACGGCAGGGGAGGCAGAAGGTTTCCGTATTTTCGGTTATCCGCTGGTCTGTGATGGTGGTGTTTTCCCTTTTGATTATCTTTGGCGGGATATTCTTTGGATTTACGATCTTTGGGATTGACATTCCGGTCTTATCATGCCCGACCAATCGCAGTCAGCTGATGGAAAGCAGTTGTTATTTTCTGGCGCATCTGCCGGATTTGTTTGCGGAATATGACGCGGTCAGTATTGCGCTGTTTTTCGGCTCGACGATCTTGTTTGCGCTGCTGCTTGGAAGGGTGCTCTGTGGTTTTTTGTGCCCGATGGGACTGGTTCAGGATCTTGTGCATCTGCTGCGGCAGAAGCTGAAGATCGAGGGGTTCGTTATGACGGAAGCAGATTACAGGAAGCTGGTTCCGGTGAAATGGCTGCTTGTTCTTCTGATGCCGGGCGCGGTGTTTGCAGGCGGGAATTTCTGTGATTTCTGCCCGGCACTTGCGGTATCGCCGGTGATTTCCGGGCTGAAAGTCAGCTTGTATTTCAGCGGGTTTATGATGATTCTGGTTCTTGTGGGGAGTTTTTTCAAGCGCAGGGCATGGTGCAATATCTGTCCGCTGGGCCTGATGATCGGGCTGTTCCACAGGCTTTCCCCGTTCCGGATCAAAAAGGAACCAACGGCATGTACGGAATGCGGCGCATGTTATGAGGCCTGCCCGATGGGGATTAAGATGATCTATACGGAACGGGAAAAAACGGATGTCACGGATTGGAACTGCATTATGTGCGGGGAGTGCGTGAAGTGCTGTCCGGAAGACCATGCCCTGGCACTTGCATTTGCCGGGAAGAAGATCTATGATGCTTCAAGGAAACGGGTCGTATCCGGGTATCAGGACAGCGAAGAGCAGGCTGATTTCGGCAGATTGAGCGGAGCAGGTGCAGAGGGTGCAGGCGGAGATGGTGCAGGCGCAAGATGACGCAGGAGCAGATGGCGCAGTTAGAAACACGGGATAAAGGGGGTTGCGGATATGATGGGAACCGGGAGAAAAACAGGAAAAACTGGAAAATCTGGAATCGAAGAGCGCTTTGCCAGCCGCTTTCTGGCAAAGCAGGAGAAGACCAGTGCGAAATACTTGCGGAGGGTGGAGGAATTGGGTGAAATGCCCGAAGCACTGGCACCGTTTCTGGATACGCTAAGGCGTGTGTATGTGGATATGGCGCTTCCGGACGCGCTCAGGGGAAAGACGTTGATTGGAACCTATTGCGTGATGGCACCACAGGAACTGGTCTATGCGGCAGGGGCAGTGCCGGTGAAATTATGCAGCGGGAACTATACCGCGTTTTCTGTGGGTGATGGCAATGCGCCGCGGGATGCCTGTCCGCTGGTGAAAGCAGTGGAAGGATTTTGTGAGACCGGGCTGATGCCGATTTACCGGGACTGTGCGCTGATGGCGGTTCCGATTACCTGTGACTGCAAGAAAAAGATTGCCGGGATGCTTGCGGCGAGGAGCAGGGTGTTTCCGCTGCAGGTGCCTGCAGGCCGGGACGACGGGGATATCACGCAATATGTGGAGGAACTTTACCGGTTTGCCGGGATCCTGGAAGACGTGACGGGCAGTGAGATCAGCTGGGAGACCCTGGCGTCCGGGATGCGGCAGGTGGGCCGCGCGCAGTATGAACTGTCCCGCTTCCTTGCATGGAAGAAAGCGCGCCATGGCCTGATGTGGGGCACGCATATCCTGGCGGTGATGCATGCCGCAAGTTATCTGCCGGCGGATGTATGGGCGTCTTCTATGCGACGATTGAATGATGAGCTGGAAGCAAAGGGCGAAGGGAGCGGCAGGCCAGCTTCCAGGAAGCGTCCCAGGCTGATGATTACCGGGTCGCCCGTTATTTTTCCGAATATCAAAGTTCCGCTTCTGATCGAAGAACTGGGCGGGATCCTGGCGGCGGATGAAACCTGTATGGGAGAACGCGGGATGTCCGATCCGGCGGTGGTTGTGGATGAAAGTTTTGACGGGATGATGCGGGCGCTGGCAAACCGTGCGGTACGCCCGTGTTCCTGTCCGACGTTTGCGGATAATACGGAGCGGATCTATCGGATTCGGCAGATGGTCCGGGATTATGACGTGCAGGGCGTGGTTTACCATGTGCTGCGGGGCTGTCTGGTTTATGATTTCGAGTACCAGCTGGTTGAAGAGGTGCTGGGGGAGATGGGCATTCCCGTGATCCGCCTGGAGAGCGATTATAACGAAGAAGACGTGGAACAGCTGAAGATCCGTCTGGAGGCGTTTATCGAGCTGATCAAGTTCCGGGCGTGAAAACAACAAGGCTTCCGGTCGAAGCGGAATCAGCACATAAAGGAGATTGCAATCATGAAATATTATATTGGATTGGACGGCGGGTCAACCTATTTGAAAGCGGCGCTGATCAGAGGGAATGAGGTCGTGGAAACCGAAGTGCGCAGCACCGGGATCGACAATAACGGGACAGCGCAGAAGATGGTGGAGGGATTCTGCCAGCGGCACGGCTTTTCAGCACGGGACATCGGGTGTATCTTTGCGACCGGGTACAGCCGAAAAGTGCTGGATGTGGCAGATGATGATATTTCGGAAATCACAGCGCATGCTTATGGCGTGCGTCTGACTGCGCCGAAGGGATATCGTCCGGGAATGATTATAGATATTGGCGGACAGGATAGCAAGATTATCTATCTGGACAGGGATTATGCGGTGAAGAATTTCAGTATGAATGACAAATGCGCGGCGGGAACCGGAAAATTCATGGAAGTCATTGCACAGATCCTGGAAACCACGATCGACCAGGTGGGGCCGCTTTCTCTGGAAAGCAAAAGCCCCTGTGATATCAACAGTACCTGCGTTGTGTTCGCGCAGTCCGAGGTCATTTCGCTTGTGGCGCGCAGATATGACCGTCGGGATATCCTCTGCGGAATGCACCAGTCGATGGCAAAGCGGATTGTGAAGATGATGAAGAAGAACGAAAAAGAAGGGGACATCCTGATGACGGGGGGCGGGGCGCTCAATATCGGGCTGCATGCCGCGTTTGAAGAGGAATTGATGCGGGATGTGTATGTGGCGGGCTGGCCGCAGTTCAATGGAGCAATCGGCGCGGCGCTGATTGCCAGCGGACGGGGTGACCGGCACAGGGTGCAGGCGGGTTTGGGGTTATGATACAGGGCGCAGGCGGTTCTGGGGTTATGATACAAGGAGGCAGGATGGAATGGGTGTTTCAGGAATGATACAGGGGGTGGCAGCGGCGGCATCTGCCGGAGTTGGCTGCGGGAGCTGCTGTGCTTCCGGAATCGGGGCGTTTCTGCCCGGATATCTGGTGACGCATGCAAAGTCTGTGGGAGAGTCTGTCCGCGCGTTTTGCAGCTTTTATCTGGGAAAGATCGTGGCTGTGGCATTGCTTTGCGTGGCGTCTTCCATACTTGGAAATCAGATTCTGGATGAGGCAGGGCGGATTGGGGTTGTACGGATGGATCTTGCGGCAGATTTTTTTATGCTTGCTATGGGCGCAGGATTTGTGGTAAAATGGTTTTGGGACAGGGCAAGGAAGCAGGATGGTTCTGCCAGATGCGGAAGCTGCGGGCATTCCGGCAGCACGAGGACTGCAGTATTAGAACAGCGGATTAGTTATCCTGCACTTTTCGGGATGGGGGCAGGATACGGGGTGATGCCCTGTGCGCCGCTTCTTTTGATGGTTGGGGTATCCGTTTCGATCTCGCCGCTTGCGGCAGGCGTATCAGGGAGTGTTTTTGCGCTGTCGAGCGCCCTGGTGCCCTTTTTCATCCTGGCAATCCTGTCCGGCTTGCTTTCAAAGAACCTGCGGAAGGAGCTGCCGGGGTATCTGGAGTATTTCCAGTTGTTTACATATGTGGTATTGCTTGTGGTATATGGGATGGATTTAATCAGGGAGTTTTAAGCTATGAAGCTGCTGGTTGCGGAAGATGACAGGGATATGCAGAAGGGCATCTGTGCACTGCTTGCACGTTGCAATTATTCTGTGGATGCGGTATCGAACGGGCAGGACGCGTTGGATTACCTGCTGCATGGGGATTATGACGGCGCGGTGCTGGATATTATGATGCCGGGGATGTCTGGGCTGGATGTTGTGAAGGCAGTCCGGCGGGCAGGGAAAGGGATTCCGGTGCTGCTGCTTACGGCGATGGGCGAGGTGGAGGACCGTATTGAGGGGCTGGATGCCGGAGCGGATGACTACCTGCCGAAGCCGTTTGATGGCGGGGAACTTTTGGCACGGGTGCGTGCGCTGCTCCGCCGCAGCGAATCCTATGCGCCGGATGTGGTCAGGAAATGGGATCTTGTCCTGGATCGAGGGAGCTTCCGGCTTTCCTGCGGGAGAAAAGAGGCTGTCTTGCAGAACAAGGCATTCCAGATGATGGAGATGCTTATGCTTGCTTCAGGGCGGATCATTTCCGCAAGGGAATTTATGGAGCATATCTGGGGATGGGATGCGGACGCGGAGGTCAATGTGGTCTGGGTGAATATCTCCTATCTGCGGCGGCAGCTGGAAAAAATCGGGTCGAAGGTAGGAATCCGGGCGGTCCGGGGCGTGGGGTATTTGCTGGAAGAAGAAAGTATCATATAAGGCATGGAAAGGTGCAGTTTCCTGCAGGGCAGCAGGCTGCGGATGGGAGAAGGAATGCTGATTCGTCAGG
>CADBTO010000414.1 GCA_902797565.1 uncultured Lachnospiraceae bacterium | reverse complement strand
GGCCGAAAGCGTTCAGACACGATCCCCCAGCTTCGCCCGCACCTTATCCATACCATCAACGAAGACCAGGATCTGCGCAACCACTTCATACAATTCCGGCGGGATTGCGTCCCCGATCTCCAGCTTCGACAAGGTATCCGCCAGGGAGGAATCCTGGTAGGTCGGGACATCCGCGTTCTCCGCTTCTTCGATGATCCGCTCTGCCACCGCGCCTTTCCCGCTTGCCAGGATCTTCGGCGCGTCATCTCCAGGATTGTAGGCGAGCGCCACCGCCGTCAAATCCTTTTTGTCCCTGCCGCTCTGCGCTCCCCCGCCTTTTGTCCACCGGTTCCCCCGCCTCAAAATCTCTGGCATAATCCGATCCCTCCTGTCCTCACATCCAGCCTCCATGTCATGCTTTCATATCAAACGAATAGCGCAGCACATTCTGTTTGTTCGCACCACTGTCCTGTTTGAGGAAGTCCTCCACGAAGTCCACCTTCCGGTCATCCTTCCCCACCGTAATCTGGCAGTCATAGCCCAGGCTTTCCAGCTTCGCCTGCAGGATATGGATATTGTTTTCTACCAGACGATAGGAACGGTCGTCATCCATGAAAAACTCCGTCTTCACCTTTTTGTTCCGCAGTTTCACGGCAATATCCGTCGATCCGAGATGTTCCAGGTCGAAATGCAGGAAAGCGGACACTTCCTCATTCTCCCCCTTCGCATGTTTTTTCTTGTTCTGGTAGACGTATAATTCCCCGGTCGCATTTTGTCCCGTCAGCCGTACCGGAATCTGGATATAGGAATACATCTCATTAACCTGGTTGATGAACTCCAGATTATTTTGGACATTCCCCGCCGCTTCCTTCACGGGCTGCTGGAAATTCGGCAGATCATTCGCCGCCTGCGCAATACTGTGCATATCCTTGTTGATCTTGTTGTACAGGTCGTCCACCTTCCCTTTTTCTGTCAACTCCCGCGGCTCGATCGTAAACCGTTCTTCCAGCAGTCCCTCCAAAAGATCCCGGACAGCCTTGTGACCGGTAATCTCCTTCAGCTTCCCGCCGTCAAGGTTTTGCTGTGCCCCTTCTGTCAGTGCAAAGAATAATTCTTTTGCTGGAAGGCTGCGATCCAGCCGCCCTCTGGCATCAAAGATCCTGTCATGCTTTGCGGCAAATTCCGGCAGTTCCCGGAGCGCCTGTTCCAGAGATCTGAGGTTTTCCTCTGAAACCATCCGTCCCAGTGTCCCCGGTTCATAATCAGACGTTTCTTTCATCTCTGCCGCCTGCAGCGGGGAAGACAGCGGTTCCTCCACCATCGTTCCGGGAGTCCCGGCGGCTTCCCCCTGCCCGGCAAATGCCGCGGCTTCTCCCTGGCCGGCAAATGCTGCCTCACTCTGTCCGGAAAAGCCTGCGTCAGCCTGCTGGAGCGCACCGGCTTCGCCTGCTGCTCCTGCCTCCGCCTGGCCCTGGAACACACTCCCGTCTGCCACCCGTCCATCGGGCAGCCGGATCTGCACGTCTTCCGCCCCCGGCTGCCCCATCTCCTGCGCCTGCAGGAGCGGCTGTCCTTTCATGTTCGTGGGCAGCGCCCCGCTTTCTCCATACCCCTCGCCTGGATAGAGCAGCTCCGAAAGGTTTCCCAGAAAGGCTGCCGTTTCTGAAAGCGGCGTGCCTTCTGCTCCGATCACCTCGGAAATTGCTCCTGTCAGCTGGGAAACACCCCGCAGGATCTCCCCCTCATTTTGTTTGTAATTCTCATACTGGCTGATCATTTCCCCATTGATCGGGATTTCAAGATCCTTTAATGCCACCAGGGTCTTCACATCCGCTTCCGGATGCAGAGCCAGCTGCTTTGCCATTTCCGAGAGGCTTTTAACATCAATCGGCATATTCCGCTTCATCATCTCGTCCACCATCCCGATCGAAGCCTCCGTCATCGGAATCGAAGCTGCCCGGAGCGCCTGCTGCAGTGCCGGGTTGTTCATCTGGCCGCCGATCGAAACCGGGCGGATGTTCACAGTCTTCCCGTCATTGGACTTGACCTGGAAGAAGACAGACTGCCCCTGGGAAATCTGCACACCCTTGTCCAGCCGCGCGGAGATATTCTGCCCGCTCGAAAGCCCCAGCAGCACCTGCTGCCCCTTCACCGCATTGACCGTCCCTTCGAAGATCTGACCTTCGATCAGGGAACTGACCGCGGACACCAGCTTCTCCACCCCTTTTTCCCTGGGCTGCACCTTCGTCCCCGCCCCCAGCATATTCTGGTACTGGTTCACTAAGTCTGTAATCTGCATGCTCCGCTCCTTCATTCTCATTCGAACAACTTCTTCAGAAACGTCCTCCGGTGGACCTCACATGGCCCGTATTTCTCCAGCGCTGCGTAATGCTCCTTCGTCCCATAACCCTTGTGCTTCGCAAAGCCATACCGGGGATATTTTTCATCCAGCTCGCGCATGATCCGGTCCCGCGTGACCTTTGCCAGGATACTCGCCGCCGCAATCGAATAACAGTTTGCATCCCCTTTGATAATCGGAACCTGCGGAACCTCCACTTCCGGAATCGTCACAGCGTCATTCAGCAGAACGTCCGGCTGCACGGAAAGTGCTCCGATCGCGCGGCGCATCGCACGGTAGGTTGCCTGCAGGATGTTGATTTCATCGATCTCTTTTTCAGTGGCAATGCCCACCGCCCAGCTTGTGGCTTCCGCTTTAATGATTTCAAACAATTCTTCCCGCTTTTTCTCAGACAACTTCTTGGAATCCTTCACGCCAAAAATGCAGCTGTCCCTGGGCAGGATCACCGCGCCCGCCACCACCGGGCCGCACAGCGGACCGCGCCCCGCCTCGTCGATGCCGCAGACATACTCCATCCCGTATTCTTCATAATACTGGTACTCGGTGGCTTTCAGCCCTTCAATCCGCTCCCGCTCTTTCTGCTCGCGTTCCAATCGCCGCGCTTCACGCTCTGATTTTGTCATGATTTAAGAACTCCTTTGTCATCCACAGCTTTTTATATCCCGCCCACCTTATCGAATGGATACAGCCGAAAAACCGCCTTTCCCATAATCTCCCCACGCGTCACATTTCCCACATCCGAAAACCGGCTGTCCTCGCTTTCGTTGCGGTTATCGCCGAGCACAAAGTATTCGTCGTCCCCAAGCATGATCGGCTCTTTGGCAAGGCCGGGATCCACAATCTGCTCACTGCCGTAGGATTCCTCCAGGATCGTGCCGTCAATATAGATCGTCCCGTCTTCCCCGATATACACCGTCTCCCCCGGCAGGCCGATGATCCGCTTGATATAGAACGTGTTTTTTTCAAAACGATAGGGGAAGATCACAATATCAAACCGCTGTGGGTTTGCGAAATGATAGGAAAGTTTGTCTATGATCAGGTTGTCCCCGTCTCCCAGGGTCTCTTCCATCGAAATGCCGCTGACGACCGTCCGCTGCCCCACAAAATGCACGATCCCGAATGTCACCACCAGGATCACGCAGATATATGCCGCAAAACGTAAAAGATCCCGCCTGCTGCCAGGCATACCCGCATCCTGTCCTTTTTTCATGATTTGTGAACTCCTTTATGCGCGTTTCAAACTCCGGCCATGCTTTCCAGCGAAATCCGTCCCAATTTGCCGCTCCGGAAATCATCCAAAAAGAGCGCTGCTGCTCGCATTGTATCGCTTTCCCCGCCCTTTTTCAACAGGTTCCGCGCCTGCGCCAAAGCCTGCAGTGCTTCCTCTGCCGGCAGGCCTTCCTCCATCCCGTATTTTTCCCGAATCCGCCCCGGATAATGCGCTGCGATCTCCTGGTACAGTTCCAGCGCAAGTTCCTCGGTTGGAAGGATCTCATCCCGGATAGACAGCGTGGCTGCAAGCAGGAAACCGACCCGTGCATCCTCGAATTTCGGCCATAAGATGCCCGGCGAATCAAGCAGCTCCAATCCCTTTGAAAGCCGGATCCACTGCTTCCCCTTCGTGACACCCGGTTTATTCCCGGTCTTCGCACTCTTCTTTCCCGCCAGCGAATTGATCAGCGTGGACTTGCCGATATTCGGGATCCCCGCCACCAGCGCACGCACCGGACGGTTTTTGATACCGCGCCTTGCATCCCTCTCCCGCTTCTCCCTGCAGGCATCCTGCACTGCGGATCTGACCGCCGTAACTCCCTTCTTCTCCCGCGCATCCACCGCCACGGCATACATGCCCTGCTCACGGAAGCTGCGCAGGAACTCGTCTGTCCGATCCGGATCCGCCAGATCCGCCTTGTTCAGCACGCAAAGATGCGCCTTTCCGTTCGTCAGCTGCCGGATATCCGGATTGCTGCTCGCCAGCGGCACCCGTGCATCCACCAGCTCGACCACCAGATCGATCAGTTTCAAATCTTCCTTGATCTGCCGGAGCGCCTTCGCCATATGCCCCGGATACCACTGCAGTTGCTTCATGATGTGAGAACTCCTTTGTGCGCTTATCCTTTGCACGCTTGTCAAACACTAAAATTTCTTGATAAAATGCAAATACTCGATGGTTCCATCTGCCGCAATCCTGCGGTTTTCTT
>CADBTO010000413.1 GCA_902797565.1 uncultured Lachnospiraceae bacterium | reverse complement strand
TCCGCGCCCTTCTTGAGTTCAATCACAATGCGGATTCCTTCTTTCGAGGACTGGTTGGAAATGTCCACGATATCGCTGGTCAGTTTATTTTCCGATAATGCCGCCACATCCGACAGGAATTTGCCGATACCGCTGCCAATCATCGTATACGGAATCTCGGAAACCACCACACGGCTCTTCCCGCCCTTGGACTCTTCCACCTCCACCTTGCCCCGGATCTTGAGCTTTCCCTGTCCGGTAGAATAGATGGCAAGCAGATCATCCTTGTTCGTCACAATGCCGCCGGTTGGAAAATCCGGCCCCTTGATATAGCGCATCATCTCCGCTGTACTCATATCCGGATTCTTCATATATTCGATAACACCATCCAGCACTTCGTCCAGGTTGTGGGTGGGGATCGACGTTGCCATACCGACCGCAATCCCTTCGGAACCATTGACCAGGATATTCGGTACACGCACCGGCAGAACCTGCGGCTCCTGCTCGGTTTCGTCGAAGTTCGGCCCGAAATCCACAACGTCCTTGTCCAGATCCGAGAGGTAGACTTCCTGCGTAATCTTCGCAAGCCGTGCCTCGGTATAACGCATTGCCGCCGCTCCGTCCCCTTCGATGGAGCCAAAGTTCCCGTGCCCGTCCACAAGCGGGATGCCTTTCTTGAAATCCTGGGAAAGCACAACCAATGCATCATAAATCGACGCATCCCCGTGCGGGTGGTATTTTCCCATCGTATCCCCGACAATCCTCGCGGACTTCCGGTAAGGCTGGTTCCAGCGGATGCCCCGTTCGTACATGTCATAGAGGGTGCGCCGCTGCACGGGCTTCAGCCCATCCCGCACATCCGGGATCGCCCTGGAGATGATCACGCTCATCGCGTAGTCAATATAGGATATTTGCATAATTTCCGAATCTTCGGTATGTATCACCTGCTCAGCCGCAGCCATGGCTTCCCCCTTTCATGCTTCCCCGTTCATACATCCAGCTCTGCTTCCCGTGCATGCTTGTAAATGAACGCCTTGCGGGGCGGGACATCTGTCCCCATCAGCATCTCCGTCACATCGCTCGCCAGACGTCCGTCTTCGATTTCAACCCGGCGCAGCCTGCGCCTCTGCGGATCCAGTGTCGTCTCCCAGAGCTGCTCCGCATCCATTTCCCCAAGCCCTTTATAACGCTGCAGCGTGAATGGCCCCTTGTGCCGTTTGCGGTACTTTGCCAGTGCTTCATCGTCATACAGGTACTCTTCCCTGCCTTTTTTGGGCATTGCCTTGTATAGCGGCGGCATCGCAAGATACACATGCCCTTCGTAGATCAGCTCCGGCATAAAACGATAGAACAGGGTCAGAAGAAGCGTGGAGATGTGCGCTCCGTCCACGTCCGCATCCGCCATAATAATGATCTTGTCATAACGCAGCTTCGTTATATCAAAATCATTCCCATAGCCTTCCGAAAATCCGCAGCCAAAGGCGTTGATCATCGTTTTGATTTCCGCGTTTGCAAGCACCTTGTCAATGCTCGCCTTCTCCACATTCAGGATTTTTCCACGGATCGGCAGGATCGCCTGATACATCCGGTTGCGGGCAGTCTTTGCCGAGCCGCCCGCAGAATCCCCCTCCACGATAAAGATTTCACACTTCGACGCATCCCGGCTTTCGCAGTTCGCCAGTTTTCCGTTCGAATCAAAAGAGAACTTCTGTTTGGATAACAGGTTCGTTTTCGCACGTTCCTCCGTCTTCCGGATCTTTGCGGACTTTTCCGCGCAGGAAATCACGGTCTTCAAGGTATCGACATTCCGGTCAAAATACAGCACGGCTTCTTCCCCGCAGACTTTGGAAACCGCCTTGCCCGCGTCCTGGTTATCCAGCTTCGTCTTGGTCTGCCCCTCGAATCGGGGGGCAGGATGCTTGATCGAGATCACAGCGGTCATGCCATTTCGCACATCTGCGCCAGTGAAATTCGCGTCCTTCTCCTTGAGGTTCCCCAGCTCTCTGGCATAATTATTGATAATCGTGGTAAACGCGGTCTTGAATCCCGTGATATGCGTACCGCCCTCGGAATTGTAAATATTGTTGCAGAATCCCAGGATATTTTCATGG
>CADBTO010000412.1 GCA_902797565.1 uncultured Lachnospiraceae bacterium | reverse complement strand
CGGCAATGCTTCTTTCTGCTGGATACCGGCAAGTCCAGCCTGCAGGATTACGGCGAACGCCAGGTATGGGTTGATGCCGGAATCCGGAGAGCGGAGGATGAAACCAGTGCGCTTGCCGCCTTCAACCGGAATCCGCAGCAGCCGGGAGCTGTTCTTCATGGACCAGGTAATGTATTTGGGTGCTTCTTTCTGACCGAAGCGCAGATAGGAATCCGGCTGGGTATTGAGGAATACGGTCATGTCCCGCATCCGGGAGAGTACCCCGGCGGTAAAATGTTCTGCCATATCCGGATCCACCTCGCGCAGGTTTTCTCCATTCCGGAACAGGGAAACCTTGACATGCAGCCCGTTTCCGCTCTGATCTGGAAGGGGCTTGGGCGCGAAGGAAGCAAAGAGCCCGTTGCGGGAAGCGATCGCGCCGACCACATTTTTATAAGTAATGAAGTTGTCCGCCGTATGGAGGGCGGAATCTTCCGCAAAGTCAATCTCATTCTGGCCGGGTCCGCACTCATGGTAGGACGCGAGGGGCTGGATGCCCATTTCTTCAAGGGTCAGGCAGATTTCGCGGCGGATGTTTTCCGAACGGTCGAGCGGCGCAATGTCGAAATAGCCGCCCTGGTCCCAGGGGATATTCGTGGGATTGTCTTCATCGTCCGTGCGGAACAGGTAGAACTCGCTGAACAGGCTCATCCGGGGGCGGAGCCCCAGTTCTTTGAAACGCCCCACGGTTTGTTTCAGAAGCCGCCGGGGATCCAGTTCCCATGGATTGCCCTTAGCATCCACGATATCGCAGTAGAAGCGGATGACCCGCCCTTCCTGGGGACGCCACGGAAGGATGCAGAGCGTGGAAAAATCCGGCAGCAGGAAGAGATCCTTCCCACTGCCATCATCAAATCCCGCGATATGTACGGGATAGAACGCCTCGCCGCCCATGGACGCGCGTCCCAGCTCGTCCGGGAGGATGGAAACGTTCTTCTGCCGCCCGTAGAAATCACAGAATGCGAGGCGGATGAACTTGACATCGTTTTCTTCGATAAAGTCCATGACCTCATGGTAAGTCATATTTGCCATATTATGAAACCTCTTATGTTTGTTCGAACGTTTTTGCAGCACGCGCCTATGGGCGGGACCAGCAAACCTGTGTTTACAGATTGCTGTAGCCCATCAGGAACTCGTCCACTTCTTTCGCGCAGGCCTTTCCGTCCGCGATGGCTTTGACGACCAGGGACTGTCCGGTGCGGATGTCTCCTGCGCAGAAGATTTTTCCGGAATCTTTTCCGGTTGAAATCGCGCGGTGCCCGTCCGATTTGATATTGGTGCGGGCGTCCTGTTCGAGCGAGAAAGCGTCACAGAGTGCTTTCTCGGCACCCAGGAAGCCTGCGGCGATCAGTGCCAGCTGGCAGGGGACTTCCTGCTTGCTGCCAGCCACCGGCACAAAGCTCCTTCTGCCGCTTTCTGCATCGGTCTTGCTTTCCAGTTTCACGAGTACGATGGAAGAAAGCCTTCCCTGCTTGTCTTTCTTGAAGCTGGAAACCGTGGTCTGGTACATCCGCGGATCTTTGCCGAAGCGGTCGATGGCTTCTTCCTGCCCGTAATCCGTCTTTTTGACCAGCGGCCACTGTGGCCAGGGGTTTGAATCCCTGCGCGTTTCGGGTGGCTCCGGCATCATTTCAAGCTGCAGGACGGATTTTGCGCCCTGGCGGATCGCTGTACCAACGCAGTCGTTCCCGGTGTCCCCGCCGCCAATGACCACGACATCCTTCCCGGCGGCAAGCCCGCCGGAAACCTTGTTCCAGTCGCCCTGGTAGTCCGGCTTCAAGTATCCATGATCATACAACAGCTTCGTGCTCTGTGTCAAGTAATCGACGGCAAACAGGATATTTTTTGCGTCCCGTCCGGGCGCATCGATATTCCTGGGATTGCTGGCACCTCCGGCGAAGACGATCGCGTCAAATTCCTTCAGAAGGTCCTGGGACAAGCGGTCCCGTCCGATTTCACAACCTGTTTCAAAGCGGATGCCTTCTTCTTCCAGGATCTTCACCTTCCGGTCAATGATCCATTTTTCCAATTTCATATTCGGGATGCCATAGCGTAATAGTCCGCCGATACGGTCTGCACGTTCAAAGACCGTGACCAGATGCCCGCGGCGGTTCAGATCGTCCGCCGCAGCCAGTCCGGAGGGACCGGAACCGACCACAGCGACTTTCTTTCCCGTGCGGTTTTTGGGCGGCTTTGCTGCAGCCAGCCCTTTTTCATAAGCGTATTCGATAATTGTGCGCTCGTTCTCTTTGGTGGAGACCGGAGTGCTATACTGTCCTAATGTACAAGCTTTCTCGCAGAGCGCAGGGCATACCCGGCTTGTAAACTCCGGGAAGTTGCTGGTCTTGCGCAGCCGTTCGTATGCTTTCTCAAAATTGCCATGATAGACATAATCGTTCCATTCCGGAATCAGATTGTGAAGGGGACAGCCCGAAGTCATTCCCGCGATTGCAGCACCGTACTGGCAGAACGGGACACCGCACTCCATGCACCGTGCGCCCTGTTTCTGCTGCATAGAAAGGGGCAGGGGCTGGTGGAATTCCCGAAAGTTCCGGATCCGTTCTTTGGGAGGGAGTGCCGCGGCCTCCTTCCGTTCATACTCCAAAAAACCTGTTGTTTTTCCCATAGCCTTGCTCCTTTATTGCTGTGCCTTTAATGCTTCAAATGCTTCAATCTTTGCCTGGTCCGGTGAGAGGCCTTTTTCTTCCATCTGTGCGATCTTCTGCATCATCTTTTTGTAGGTATGCGGGACGATCTTCTTGAACTTCGGGAGTACTTCAGAAAAGTGCTCATAAATCCACGCGCCGCGTTTTGAACCGGTTGCTTCTGTAAAGTCCTGGATCAGGGCTTTCAGCTCGCCCACATCGTATTTGTCTGTCACCTGTTCCAGAGAGACCAGTTCTTTGTTCAGCTTTTTGTAGAGGCTGCTGTCTTCATCGAGGACATAAGCAATGCCGCCGCTCATTCCCGCGGCAAAGTTTTTCCCGGTTCCGCCCAGGATCACGACACAGCCGCCAGTCATATATTCAAGCCCGTGGTCACCCACGCCTTCCACAACGGCAACTGCGCCGGAGTTCCGGACGGCGAAGCGTTCCCCGGCAATGCCGGCAATCATAGCGGTTCCGCTTGTCGCGCCATAGAGCGCAACGTTTCCGATAATGATGTTTTCGCTTTCCTCGTAGGGCGCGTCTTTCGGTGGATGAACCACCAGCTTCCCGCCGGAAAGCCCTTTCCCGAAGTAATCATTGGAGTCTCCGGCCAGTTCCAGAGTCAGACCCTGCGGGATGAACGCGCCAAAGGACTGTCCGCCGGAACCCTTGCAGTGGATCTGGAAGGTATCTTCCGGCAGGTTTTCGCCAAACTGCCGTGTGAGCTGTGCCCCAAACAGGGTGCCAAACGCCCGGTCCGTGTTTTTGACCTGGATTTCCAGGCTTTTTGATCCCGGAAGGCTTGTCGCTCCGTCCGGCAGCAGCGGCAGCAGCTGTTTTGCATCAAGTGTCTGTGCAAGCTGGAAGTCATATACTTTTTTATTAGAGTAGGAGACCTTGCTTTGCGCACTGTCTGCGCCCTGTTCCGGAACCTGCTGCAGCAATGCAGAAAGATCCAGCTTTTCCAGACGCTTCTCCACCGCATCCTTCTGTTTGCCGTTTTCTTTGGATGCGTCTGCGGTATGGAGTTTCAGAAGATCTGTCCGTCCAACCAGTTCGTCCACGGTCCGGATGCCGAGCCGTGCCATATATTCGCGAAGCTCCTGTGCCACGAATTTCATGAAGTTTACCACGTATTCCGGTTTTCCCTGGAATTTCTTCCGGAGTTCCGGGTTCTGGGTCGCCACGCCAAACGGGCAGGTATCTTTATTGCAAAGTCGCATCATCATGCAGCCCAGTGATACCAGAGGGCCGGTTGCGAAGCCGAATTCCTCTGCACCCAGCATTGCTGCGATAGCCACATCCCGCCCGGACAGAAGCTTTCCGTCGGTTTCCAGAATGACTTTGTCCCGAAGCCCGTTCATACACAGTGTCTGGTGGGTTTCCGCCAGCCCAAGTTCCCAGGGAAGTCCTGCCCCGTGGATGGAGGTGATCGGTGCAGCACCTGTGCCTCCGTCATATCCGGAAATCAGGATGACCTGTGCCCCGGCTTTTGCCACGCCGGACGCAACGGTTCCAACGCCGGCTTCAGACACCAGCTTCACAGAGATCCGCGCGTCTTTGTTTGCGTTCTTGAGGTCATAGATCAGTTGTGCCAGGTCTTCGATGGAATAGATGTCATGGTGCGGCGGCGGGGAGATCAGCGAGACTCCGGGCGTGGAAAGCCGTGTTTTCGCGATCCATGGATAGACCTTTCCGCCAGGCAGATGCCCGCCTTCTCCGGGTTTTGCGCCCTGTGCCATTTTGATCTGGATTTCCTGCGCAGATACCAGATAACGGGAAGTTACGCCAAACCGGCCTGAAGCGACCTGTTTGATCGCGGAGCAGCGGTTATTTTCTGTTTTGCTGCCCGGTTTCCCGGGAATGCCGTCCAACAGCCGTTCTTCATCTTCGCCGCCTTCGCCGGTGTTGGACTTGCCGCCCAGCCGGTTCATCGCGATGGCAAGCGTTTCATGCGCTTCTCTGGAAATCGAGCCATAGGACATCGCGCCGGTCTTGAAGCGTTTTACGATGTTTTCCACCGGTTCCACCTCTTCGAGGCTGATTCCCTGTTCCGGATAGGAGAAGTCCAGGAGCCCGCGCAGGTTCATGGGTGCCTGCGTCTGCCGGGCAGCGTCCTGCGCGTCAACCTTTGCCGTGAAAGCCTTGAATGTTTCATAATTTCCGGTCCGGGTGGCATGCTGCAGAAGATGGATCGTCTCCGGCGTATACAGGTGGGGTTCTCCGCCGGCACGCATTTTATGGTCTCCGAGGGAGTCCAGGGTTTCGTCTTTGTCCAGGTCCAGCGGGTCGAATGCTTTGTCATGCAAAGCTTCCACGTTTGCCTCGATATCTTCCAGGGTGATGCCGCCAACCCGGCTGACCGTCCCTTCGAAATAGGTATCAACGACAGAACGGTCGCTGCCGATGCACT
>CADBTO010000411.1 GCA_902797565.1 uncultured Lachnospiraceae bacterium | reverse complement strand
TCCAGGATTGCAGCCTCCAAGTCATCCAGATATGTCTGCATCTCTTCTGCCGTGTATTTCACACACACCGTCTGGATTTCCCTGGTAATGATGCCTTCATAAGCATTATTCCCCATCCCTTCGCTGAAGGAATCATAGGAATCGCTTTCCGGATTGATCAGGAGTGTCACATAGACAGAACCATAGTGCTTCTCCCCGTTTGCATCGGAAGCAAGGTTCAGCGTCAGCGTCTTTCCCTCTTCCGCAGGAATCCGCTTCTGCTCTGTATCGCTCAGGCTCGTCCCTGCCGCATTCCCGCTTACGCCGGACGCGCTTTTCACATCCAGGTCGATCGCGCTTGCCACTTTATCCACCAATGCATTCGCTTTTTTCACCTGCGGCATGATCGTCAGTGCCATAAC
This sequence comes from uncultured Lachnospiraceae bacterium, assembly GCA_902797565.1. Taxonomy (GTDB): domain Bacteria; phylum Bacillota; class Clostridia; order Lachnospirales; family Lachnospiraceae; genus Weimeria. The sequence goes on along the minus strand of CADBTO010000411.1, from coordinate 2,593 downwards.
CACAGTCAGCACCATATTGATCAGCACCAGAGCCAGTGTAATGACCGTTAGAATACTTTTTTTCATGATAAAACTCCAACTTCTAAAAAATCCCGTATCAATATTTCTCGTCCGGCAGCTTCCAGAATCTCAGGTTCCCTATTTCCTGTCCCTGCTGCCATACCCCCCGGCTCCCGGAAAATCAGGAACCAACCTCTTCAGAATTATAGGAATTATAGATTTTAATCTCGACCCGCCGATTCCTTGCCCGCCCTTCGGAAGTTGTATTGTCCGCAATTGGATTGAACTCCCCCCGTCCGGACGGATAGATATGGGAGGCATCCACCTTGGAATACTTGCCAATCGCCTGGGACACATGCAGCGCACGGTACATAGAAAGCACCATATTGCTTTCAAAACGACCAGAGCTGATCGGCACATTATCCGTATGCCCCTCAATCTCGATCAGATTGGAATCATAGGTATTCAAGATCTTCGCCAGCTTCTTCATCAGCGGCATCGCCTCCGGTTTTACATCCGCAGATCCGGAATCAAAGAGCAGCGCACCGTTTAACGTGAAACGTACATACTGTCCATTGAAATCCAAGCTCACCTGGTTCTGTACCCCGTATTTCGTCAGCTGCTGCTGAAGCTTCTCTGCCATCCGCTCGCTCTCTGCCAGCGACTTCTTATTTAACAGTTCTTCTGCCTCTTCTTCGGAAACCGCCTGGTTTTTCTCTTCACCCGCAGTGTCCTGCCCGCCTTTTTCAGAATCCCCTTCCGTCACACCCGGCTTCCCGCCGGATCCCTCGTCGCTGCCGCTGTCCTGGCCCGGTCTCCCGCCGCCTTCCTGTTTGGAATCCCCGCTGTGCTCGTTTCCATGCACATCGTCCCCGCTGGTCATGGACGTCCCGAAAACATCCGCAAAATCCGGCATCTGGGAAATCCCGCCCCCGACCAGCATCCCGTCATTGACAGTGGAACCGCCGGATTCCAATACGGAAAACGCGGACTGCAGGGAGGTAATCACCATCTCAAACTTGTCCACCTCCGTGGTCGACATCGAGAACAGCAGCACGAAAAAGCAAAGAAGCAGGTTCATCAGGTCTGAAAACGTCGCCATCCACGCGGGCGCCCCCGCAGGCGGATCTTCATGCTTTTCCCTTGCCACTGTTACTCACCTCCTCCGCCTTCACCAACGCCATCACGCGCATTCGGTGCTAGGAAGCATTTGAGTTTCTCTTCAATGACACGGGGGTTCTCCCCTGCCTGGATTGAAAGCAGCCCTTCAATCCCGACTGTCCGATAAGCCATTTCAAGCGTATTGTCCAGCTCCAGTTTTGCCGCAATCGGACCCGTGATCCAGTTTGCAATCATGGAACCGTACAGGGTCGTCAGGAGTGCGACGGCCATGGAAGGCCCGATCGTTGAAGGATCTGACAGGTTCTTCAGCATGTTCACGAGTCCGACCAGCGTACCGATCATCCCCCATGCAGGCCCCATTTCACCCCATTTATCCCAGAACGCCTTGTACTTCTTATGCCGTGCCTCTGTTGCGTCCATATCGGTCTCCAGAATCGCCCGGACAAGATCCGCCTCGGTTCCATCGACCACGAGCATAATCCCTTTCCGAAGGAATTCATCCTCCAGGTTCCTGCCGCTCTCCTCGAGTGCCAGCAACCCCTCCTTCCGGGCGAGGTTTGCCATCTCGAGGATCTGTTTGATAACGTCTGTCGGGTCAACGCCGCTCGGCTCCTTCATCGCCACTCCGAAACACTTCAGCCCCGTCACCACGTCATTGACCTTGAAACTCGTAAGTGTACTGGATATGGATCCTCCCAGCGTAATGACCACGGACGGGATGTCTACGAAGGTCATCAAGGAAGCCCCTGCCGAGATAATCCCGAACAGGATCATGACCGCCCCCAGCGCAACACCGATTACTGTAGCTAAGTCCAAAACATTTCACCATCCTAACTTTCAAAAACAGTGTTTTCTAAGAAGAAAACACGCCACCTAGTATTCTACTAAAAAACTTTCCAAATGTCTACTACAAAAACAAAATTTTTTCACCGGATTTCTCAGTAAATTTTCATGAAATCCCAGGCCATCCCCGGAAAATACCGAAAAAATACCGAAAAATGCAGGAAATCCCCCCGGAAATCTCTCATGAAACAAATCATTGCTGCAACGCAAAAAAATGGGGACAAAAAGAATCCCCATTTTCAAATCAGTTTTTAATCTTTCCCCTCCCCCTTTTGTATTTCATAGGCTCCCCTTTATCTTATCGCGTAACCCCTTAACGCTTCAGATTCGTCAATTCTTCCAGCATGGTATCGGAAACTGTAATAATCCGAGAATTCGCCTGGAAACCACGCTGCGTGGTAATCATCTCCGTAAACTCCTGCGAAAGATCCACATTGGACATTTCCAGCTGTCCTGTATTCATAGAACTGCCATCCGCTGATACATCTACGCCAATCCCATTGAATGTCCCCGAGTTCAAGGTCTGGCCATAGCAGTTGTTCCCCAGGCTTTCCAGTCCGGACGCATTCGCAAACTGTGCCACCGGAATCTGCCCCAAAAGCTGCGTGTTTCCGTTACTGTATGACCC
>CADBTO010000410.1 GCA_902797565.1 uncultured Lachnospiraceae bacterium | reverse complement strand
GGTAATGGATATGCCGGGGAGTGTCTGGACTTTGCAAAGAAAATAGCGGAGCAGGAAAACTGCTATAAAATGATGCTGCTTACCGGATCAAAGAAGCCTGAAACCCTGCACTTCTATGAGAAGGCAGGGTATAACAGCAGTGATAAGACAGCATTCATACAGTGGCTCGGGATGGAACAGTAACTCGTACCACTACGCACCCTCGATGGCGCAGTGACTGACACCGCTCCACAGCCGTAAGGCGTTGTGACATTCCCCGGATCATCCCCTGGCCTTTTCGAACCGTTCCAGGATTTCCTGTATATTCTCCGGCAGTCTGGATTTGCACTCCGCCTCAAGGAAGTCGGGCACGCCATAAAACGCCTCTGCGATACTTCCGGCAATGCAGGTCAGCGTGTCGCAGTCGCCGCCAAGGGAAACCGCCGTGCGGATTACGTCTTCAAAATCCATTCCTTCCAGGAACGCTGTGACAGCTTCCGGAACAGTCTCCTGGCAACTCTCCACATGATGATAGCCAGGCCGGATTTCATCGCAGGTACGGGAAAGGTCGTAACCAAACTCGTTCACAATATAATCCCGAATGTCATCCTTCGCAGCTCCCGTCCGTGCGAGGAAGATTGCGCTGGCCGTTGCCTCCGCGCCTTTGATGCCCTCCGGATGGTCATGTGTGACTTTCGCCGTAAGCCTTGCGATACGTCGGGTCTCATCGACGGTTTCATACAGCCATCCGACGGCGGACACACGCATGGCAGAGCCATTGCCATAGCTGCCGTAGGGCTGCGGATCCCTTGCCCGAAGCCAGCCGGAGAAACGGGCGCCATATCCGGCATATGGGTACTTTCTGCCCCATTTCTGCATGGACTGGACAATGGCTGCCTGAAGCCCGTCATCTGTTGCACGGTCATTGTCCAGCAGCGCCTCTGCTACTGCGATGGTCATAACGGTATCGTCGGTGAACTGGCTTTCCTCAGTAAACATCGGAAAGTCCTTTGTTTTCCCGCCCCTGTCAAATTCATAAGGCGCGCCAATCATATCTCCAAGAATCGCTCCGATCATAACCTTCATCTCCCTCGTTCGTTACATTTAGAATAAAACACAAATTCTTTATCACGCTTTATCTCCCTGTATCCAAGCCTGGAATAAAAAGCGTTTGTCCTGACATTCCAAACGGGCGTATCAAGCGTGAACTCTTTTACTTCCGGAAACATATTCTCTGCTTCCTGCATCATAAAGATTCCATAACCTTTGCGGAAATGCTCCGGTGCAACAAATATCCTGCCGATATTCAAGCCATCATGTTTCAAAAACAGAATTGCTCCGCCAACGATCAATCGTTCATCTGTCAATTTATACAGATGCCCCTGTCTTGCCATTTTCGTATGAAATGATACAGACAAATATCCGGGAGGTCCACCGGGCTGCGAACCTCCTGTCAAAACATCACTGTCAAAAGATCTCTTTGAAATGCCGGTTAATGTCAGCGCATCCGAAGTACCGGCTTTTACGAACTGCAAACTCATCATCCATGCCCTACTTACATGCTATATAAACATCCATACTTTCTCCGTCCGTTTCAAAACATGGGATCACTTCGTTATCCACACGTTCCAGACCGTTCGTTCTCATAAATTCAAACAGTGTGTGATAAGCTCCCGGTATTGTCACAAAGGGATTATCAAATGGTTTTTCAATGTGGATGGCCGCATATTTATGGTCGGACTGTTCTTTCATCTGATACCCCTCAGGTTTTACATCGTCAGCTAATACCAGAGCAGCCGTATATCCATGCATATTAAAGACGTTAATCTGCTCCTGTGAAAGATGTGGAAAATCCCATCCGATCACTCTCGGATTTTTAATGCCATTTTCTTTTTCCGTTTTATACATCCGGCCGATCGCATCACTCTCGGGATCCGTACTGATCACTGTATGCTCTATGTAACAAAACCCTGCAAGATCTTCCACACGAAGATTCGAATATGCGTCACTCCGTTTCCCCATTTCTTCCCTGAAAAGATTGTCCAGAGAACAGTTAAATACCCGACATATTTCAAGCGCTTTGTCCATTTCAGGATTTGCCGCATCCATTTCCCATTTTGAAATTGTCTGGCGGCTTACATTCAGTTTTTCTGCCAGAACTTCCTGTGTCATATTCTTACGAAGCTGACGCAGGTATTGAAGATTTTTACCAAAACTCATACTGACTCCTTTTCTCGCTGTTTCTACCCCTCATCGCAATTACAGATTAACAAGTATGCACGGTAAACTCCACCAACTGTCAAGTGCTGTTTTTATTTTTTCCGCAACCACAGGTTGCGAAGCCGGAAGAACCGTTTTTCAGCATTTCGATACTGTTCAGAACGTTCACAGGCCTGAATTGAATACAATGCGATCTCCGGCCTCCAGTACAGCGCTTTTCAGGTTTGTGAAAAACTCGGACAAATCTTTTCGCATGCGAAAGTTCTCCACAAATCCCAATTTATCTTTCAGCAACAAATCGCGCAAGTTCTACCTTGCCATCTCTTTCCGTTGATTCTATGCGAAATCCGCATTTTTCAGTGTAAAATATCACGTTCTGTTTCTTGTCCAAGGGTGTTACTAAAGTTAGTTTCTCCCAATCTTCATATAATGTCTTTACAAACTGAATGGCGTGTGTTCCTATTCCTTTTCCTTGATACTCCGGAATAACACACAGGCAGCCAACCTCATATACCCCCTTTCCCTGCTTTTTGCACGAAACACAGCCAACAGGTTCATTATCACACAGTATGATATATTTCGGATATTGGCTTATTGACGCTTCCATCATTTCTTTTGTTTTTCCATATCCCGGGCACGAACCATATCGCAAATAATCGTCATAAAAAGAAGCATTATAAATATTTACCAATACCTCTGCTTCTTCTATAGCAGCTTGCCTGTATTCAATTTTTATAATACATCACCTCCACAAAACTCCCTCGCTTTCTTAAGAACAGGTATTTCTCTGTTTGCGATCAGCCTCCCGAGCTTTGTCTCCCGTCTTTTTTCGTATTCGGCAACTGCCTCTTCATAGGTCAGCTTCAATGTTGACAAATGGAAATCCTCTATCTCGTCCCGCGTCAGATTCTTATCTCCAAATGATATAACCCTGCATAGAAAATAGTTATTCAGATTGTGCCGGTGGATCAGATTGTAATAATCGCTGACAACTCCGATCCTGCAGATGACCTCAGCCTCTGCCCCCAATTCCTCTTGAAGCTCACGCTTAATGGCTGAATACAGATCTTCACCTATTTCGACTCCGCCGCCGGATGTCTCTATCAGCGTTGCCCTTCCGAAATCATCATCTCTTTCGGCACGGACAAAATAAAAGTATCCGTCATCATCGTACACAATGGCCCTGGCTATCCGTCTATCATGATCCGTATATTCAAACGGCCACTCTGTATCCTGAAGTTCTATCTGCAATTCATTGGTCGGGATATTCTTCACATATACCCTGGACGGCTTCCCGTTCATGTCATTCATCTCTGTTTTGAACTTACAGCCATATTTCTCATAGAGTCCGATATGATTTGTCGAGATATAGACTTCAGATACACCTTCTTTTACAGCAAGCCTTTCCACCTCTTCCATAAGAAGTCCCACATAATGATGCCCCCTGTGCTCCGGGAACGTATAGACAAATCCCATCCATGGAGTAAGGTCCGTGGGCTGGATATCATCCTTTTCTGCATAAGTGCAGAATGAAATCAGTTCATCACCGTCTGTAAGCAGCAAAACCTTTGATTTTTCACCTGCAGCGTCAAAGAAGGTTTCTTTGCGCAGCAGTTCATACAGAAACCTGGCAGCACCCCAGTCGCCTCTTTTAATTTCATTCAGCCAATGACTCTGCCTGTTGCTTTCAAAATAGTTGATCACTCTCATAATCTGCACACCATAATCCTTTGTAAGAACAAAGCTGCATTCTTTTAATCCTCTGCCATATATACCCTGCAAAAATGCCGTAAATGCTTTTCAATGCATTCCAGGCTTTCTTCCGCACACTGAGGCTGCCTGTCTGATCTTGCAATCTGCAGAACAGCCGGTGCAGTTAGTTCTACAGCAAGCAGCTCCGGATCATCATTTTTGACGATACCCTCATCCATCATTCCCTTGATAATCTTTGCAAACATCCGCTGTATCCCGTCCAGCTGATGCCTGGTTGCAGACTCGGCAATCCTCTCACTCCTGAACTGTTCCTGGACAAGAAGCTTCCGCGTCCTGCAGATGACAGGATCCCTCATTGTGAATAAGATCCTTTTCATGGTCACCTTTATGAACTCTTCCCGGCTCTGAGGAACCTTTCCGATATTTTTCTCTGATCCAAACATTTCCTCATACCGCACTTCTGCAGAGTCAATTAACGCGTTCAGTATGTCCTCTTTTCCCTTATAGTGCTTGTATAACGATGGCGCTTTGATCCCGACAAGATTTGCAATCTGCTCTACACTTGTTCCATCGTATCCATTCTCTGCAAATAACGTTAATGCCGCATCCAGTATTTTCTCTTTGGTAGGCATGATCTCACCCCCCGCAAAACAATCCCTGCCCTGTTGCATAAGCATTTTGAAGGTTTATACCCCAATAAGAAGTCTTTGTTGTGAATATAACAGTTGCAGAAACCCATAGATCAAACGCAGAAACGTACTTCGCATCTGTTTCATTGGCAGCAAAAAGCCCTGAAATTTCTTGTCACTGCTTATAGAGATTCCAATACCTTTTTGATGTTCTCCTCATTTGAAATGATAATGTTTATATCTGTCTCCGGATGCCATCAGGTTATCTTTGGTTTCCATATAATCATCGATTATCACCTGATCATTGTATCCCAGTTTCCTTAAAATGATCGCCGATACAACACCAGTCCTGTCTTTACCAGCTCCACAGAAATACATCACATTACTGTCTGCGCTCATTATGGTGTTGATGATCCTATTCATCTGTCCGTCCAGCATCCCAAGATATGTTTCAGCCACAGCCTCAGGAGATTTTGGTATGCCTCCGCCTCCAGTAACAGGCATATGATAATAGGTAAATCCCCTCTCTTGT
>CADBTO010000409.1 GCA_902797565.1 uncultured Lachnospiraceae bacterium | reverse complement strand
TCCATCCGAAAAGTCGATAAATCGGCTCATCTGTTCTTTGAAGCATTCGATATTATGGTCAATCTGTTCTTTCGTAAGCATCTTCCGAAGATCTGTCCTGCCGGATGGATCTCCGATATGGCCGGTTCCGCCGCCCAAAAGCGCAATCGGCTTGTTCCCCGCCATCTGGAGCCGCTTCATCAGGCAAAGTGCCATAAAGTGCCCCACATGCAGGGAATCCGCTGTCGGGTCAAACCCGCTGTAAAAGGTCGCCCTGCCGTTATTGACCAGCTCCCTGATCTCTTTCTCATCCGTGACCTGGGCAATCAGCCCCCGCGCCACCAACTCATCATAAATCTGCATGATAAACTCCCCTTAGCTGCGTGCAGCCCTCGCAGCTTCGCTGCGCGCTGCCTCTATCTAAAACTCCTTTGTGTGCTTTTCTTCACCCGCAACCAAGGTGCCTTTTCGCAGGCTCGCCTGCTCATAGGCACCTTCCCATGGCATGGCGCGATGCTCCCGCTCTGCTCTGCATCGCACCATTGCCTGACGATCAACGCACAGTCGGAGTTTGTCAGCTACACGCAGCTTAGCTGCGTGCAGCTTCCATGAGCTTCGTCTTCAACTGGTTCTCGATCTGGACCAACTCGCCCTCGGCTGCTCTCCGCTTTTCTTTTCCATCGCGCTGGATGACCAGCACTTCGTCCAGCGTGGAGATCAGCTGTTCATTCGTATGCTTCAGTGTCTCAATATCCACGATGCCCCTCTCATTCTCCCTCGCGGCTTCGATCGTCGCAACTTTCAGCTTGTCCGCATTCGCACGCAGCAGCTGGTTCGTCATATCATTGACCTGCCGCTCTGCCCTTGCAGCCTGGGACTGGTGCTCGATTCCAATTGCAATCACCATCTGGTTCTTCCAGAGTGGAATCGTATTCACCAGCGTGGACTGGATCTTTTCCGCCATCATCGTATCAGAAGACTGCACCAGCCGGATCTGCGGACCGGTCTGCATCGCAATCGTCCGGGTCAGTTCCAGATCATAGATCTTCTTTTCAAAACGGTCACACTGCTCCGCATAATCCTTTGCACGCTGCGCGTCCTCCGGCAGACCGCTCTGCTCCGCCTTTTTCTGCAGCTCCACAAGCTCCGTGCTCCGCGCAAGTTCCAGCTTCTTCTTGCCGGCAAGAATGTACATCGAAAGTTCCTTGTAATATGCAAGGTTCATCTCATACATCTTGTTCAGGACGTCCACATCCTTGAGCAGCGTCACCTGGTGGCGCTGCAGCTCCTTGACAATCGTATTGACATTTGCCTCCACCTTGCTGTATTTCGCCTTGATTGCCTGCAGCTTGTTCCCCTGCTTCTTAAAGAGCCCGAACAGCCCTCCCTTTTCCTCTTCGTCCACATTGAAATTCTTGAGTTCCAGCACGAGGTTTGTGACCATATCCCCGACTTCACCCAAATCCTTGTTCCGGGTATTCCCCAGCGCTTTCTCCGAGAAATCCGCCATCTTCTTCTGTGTCCCAACGCCATAATTCATAATTGCACTGGAATCCCGGATATCAATCTTCGTCACAAACTGGTCAACCATCCTCAGTTCATCCTGATTCAGGTTGCTCATCAAATCCGAATAATTCTGGTTTTCCGGCGAAGCGGCAGGCACCTGGGGTGCCAATGGCGCATCCAGCATAGAACCAAATTCCAGATTCGGACCGGTCGGCGCATCCATCACAGGCATCGAAAGCGGAGCCGAATGCTGCTCCGGAGCCTGCTGCATCTGCGGCTGGCCGTATCCCTGCTGCGGATAACCACCCTGCTGCGGATAGCCTTGCTGCCCATAACCACCTTGCGGCTGACCACCCTGCGGCTGGCCATAACCCTGCTGGCCATAGCCGCCCTGCGGATACCCTTGCTGCGGATAGCCCTGCTGGGGATAACCCTGCTGCTGCGGATAACCGCCCTGCGGCTGGCCATAGCCCTGCTGGCCATAACCCTGCTGCTGCGGATAACCGCCCTGCTGCTGGCCATAGCCCTGCTGGCCATAACCCTGCTGCTGCGGATAACCGCCCTGCGGCTGGCCATAACCCTGCTGGCCATAGCCGCCCTGCGGTGCACCACTTGCGCCCTGCGGTGCCGGCTGCATGGTAAAGTTCTGCTGTCCTGCTGCCACAGGCGGCTGTTCCACCACCGCATCCACGACCTCTACAGACGAATCACCGCCAAACTCAAGGCTCGGTGTCACCGCTGCCGGCAAATCCTGTCCAAATCCGTTCTGGTTCCCTTCTCCCATTGTATCCCTCCAAATTCCTGCTAAAACTTCAGGATCGTCTCATATTCCGGCTCTTTCTCTGTTTCGCCGGCACGCTGCTCCCGGATATTTTCCGTCAGCCCATCCTGTGCAAACATCGTCTTCATCACGTTGATATCCGAAGAAATATCCCATGCCATATCCTGGAACAGGCTGTCCAAAAGCTTCTCAAACGCATCATTGATGACATCCAAGGCTCCCCGGATTTCCTGCTTCGACTTTTCGACATTTTCAATATGATCCGGCTGTTTATCCAACTGGATATATGCTTCCAGCAACTTCTCTGTCGTAGGCAGATAATACTCCAGCAAACGATCCAGCTGATCCACCGCTGACGGATCCTTCTTCACCTGGTCAAAAATCTTATGCATGATATTTTCAAGCCGGAACAGCTTCCTGGACATTTCCTCATCCGGAATCATATCATTTGCGTCCCGGACCCACTTCAGGAAATCATTCCCTTTTTCAATGATCTTCTTGAGATCCGCGCTGGTATTCTCTTCTTCATACGCAATGCTCCGCGCTTCCATTTCTGCCTGGCTGTTTCTGAATGCCATATACTTCTCATACGCGCCAGACGTAAGCAAAAGCACCTGCCCCTGCACATCCATCTGTGCCATCGGCAGAAACTTGTTCTTCTGCATTGCCGTAAACTGCCCGCGCAATGTCTCCGGACGGACATCCACTTCTTCCGCAAACTCATCAATCGGGACAAATTCCGAAGTCCCGACCACTTTCCCGTAATCATAATACAGCCGCATCAGATTGTGCAGGGTCACACCCCGATAAATCAGGAACGTGCCCAAAGCCGCCACCAGAAGCATAAAAAACGAGATCACGCCATCAAACGCAAAGCCGTTGGCCATAATGTCCCCCACAACCTCAACCAGGACAAAGCACCAGGCAAGCGCACCCATCACAATTTCTGCAATGCCCTTCTTGTCACTGACCGGCTTGAGCAGGAAATAATTCCGCGGTTCCCCCGGAATCGATGCAGGCGGGACATTGATATTGCCGCGCGCCGGCCGGACCATCGGAGGCGGCGTTGGCATCATACTCTGTTTCGGCCGCATTTCCCGCGTGACATACGGCGGCGGACTGGGCATGGCCCTTCCACCTTTCCCGCCGTGGTTCTTGTAATATTCCTCTGCCGCATAGCGCGCGGCCGCCTGCCTTTGCGCTGCTTCCGCCCGCATCTGCCGCATATCCATGACGAATTGGTTTGACGCCTGATCCAGCTGCTGTCCCAGCCTGCTGCCCAGCCCGTTATAATTTCCGCTGTTGATTGCGGACGTCACTTCGTCTATGACGTTATTTCCAATTTGCTTATATTTATTCGTATCCATATGCTAAACCGGATTCCCTTTTTCAAACCCTTCTGGCTGCCATAACCGCCTGGCGCACCTTCTGTGCATCCTTCTTCCGTGCGGTTTCCACGCCACTGCTGATATCCACGGCAAACGGGCGGCACCTTCGCACCGCTTCCGCAATCGACTCCGGAGTAAGCCCGCCTGCAAGAAAAAAAGGACGCTCCAGCCCATTTTCAAGATAAGACCAGTCAAACGCTTTCCCTTCACCCTTGCCTGCATCCAGAAGCACATAATCCGCACTGCTCGCACATGCCTGCACCAGATCTTCCGGGCTGCTGATGATCCATGCCTTGATAACCGGTTTTCCCGTCTTTTCCCGGATCCGGCGGACATATGCGTCATCCTCTGAGCCGTGCAGCTGCGCCATTGCAATCACGCCATCGCGGAGCAGGGAAACGACCGTCTCCTCATCCTCATCCACAAAGACACCAACCGGCAGGATTCGTGCATCCAGCCCGGATACCAGGCGTTCCACCTGCTCCGGTGTATTAGAACGGAAGCTTTTTGGAAAATCTACGACAAAACCAGCGTAATCAGGAAGCGTTTCATTCACGATCGCAATATCATCCCCGCTCCGCAGCCCGCAGATCTTGATTTTTGTTTTTCCTGCATCCATCATTTCCGCTCCGATCCCTCCTGCACACATGCAAGAAAGTTCCGGATGATCTGACTTCCATCCGGTGTCATCACGGATTCCGGATGGAACTGCAACCCAAAGACCGCCGCATCCTTGTGCTCAACCGCCATAACCTCCTGGTTTTCATCATCTGAAACGGCTGTCACAATCAGCTGTTCCGGTATCCGGGTTCCAACCAGGCTGTGATATCTTGCTGCCTCGAAAACAGGCTCCAGCCCTTGGAGAATCCGGCTCTCTCCCTGCCTTCGGATCCGCTTCCGCTTCCCATGCATTAGTTCCTTCGCATACGAAACTTCCCCTCCGAATGCCTCGATGATCGCCTGATGCCCCAGGCAGACCCCCAGTATTGGAAATCGTCCAGAAAGCGCCTGCACCAGTTCCACACAGATGCCCGCATCCGCAGGTTTGCCCGGTCCCGGTGACAAAACAACCGCAGCCGGCTGCATTGCCTCAATCTCCGATACCGAATATTCGTCATTTCTCAGCACTCGAATATCCGGTTCATAACTCCCGATCAACTGAAATAAATTATAGGAAAAGCTGTCATAATTATCAATCATGATTATCATAATCCTAGCCCTCCGGAAGATAAAATTCCTGCAGATTCCTCAATCGCTTTCACGACAGCCTTCGCCTTGTTCTGGCACTCAATATATTCCTTCTCCGGAACAGAATCCGCCACAATGCCCGCACCGGAACGGATTGTGAGAAGGTTATTTTTCTTGTATGCCAGACGGATCGCAATACAAACGTCCAGGTTCCCGGCAAAATCCAGGTATCCGATCGCACCGCCATAGATCCCGCGCTGGCTTTTTTCCAATTCTTCGATAATCTGGCACGCCCGGAACTTCGGAGCACCGGAAAGCGTCCCGGCCGGAAGGATGGCGTCAATCGCATCCACCGCGTCCTTGTCTTCCCGGAGAACCCCCGTAACCGTACTGCCAATGTGCATAATATGCGAGAAGCGCTGGACATCGAGATACTTCTCCACCTGTACCGAACCAATCCGGCTGATTTTCCCGATATCATTCCTGCCCAGGTCTACCAGCATATTATGTTCTGCCAGTTCCTTCTCATCCGCAAGCAGATCCTGTTCCAGCTCTGCATCTTCCTCCGGTGTCTGCCCGCGCGGTCTGGAACCAGCGAGCGGGAACGTCTTGATCCTGCCCTGGTCGATCGAAACCAGCGTCTCCGGAGAAGCCCCCGCAATCTCTATATCCTCACTCGTGAAATAAAACATATATGGCGAAGGATTGCTGGCCCGAAGCATCCGATAAGTATCAAAAAGGTTGCCTTCTGCCTTTGCGCGAAGCGGATTAGACAGAACGACCTGGAAAATATCCCCTTCATGGATATAATGCTTCGCACGATTCACCATATCTGAAAATTCAGCTTTATCGAATTTTGGTTCCAGATCGGTCAAAAGCCGCAGGGGTCTGAACTTCTTCTTTTTCGACTGTCCCAGTACAGAAATAATCTCACCAATCTTGGCAATCGCACGATTGTAAGATGCCTGCAGATCTCCCGTGTCCACTCCACTGATCACATAGACCCGCTGACGATAGTGGTCAAAAGCAATCACGTTATTGAACAGCATCAAATCCATATCTTTGAAATCCGCATCTCCGGATAATTTAAGTTTTGGTTCGGCGTATTTGATATAATCATAAGAAAAATATCCCACAAGACCACCTGTAAAAGGCGGCAGTTCAGGAATCATCGGGCTCTTGTACTGGGACAATATGGCACGAATCACTTCGCCCGGATGCTGCACCTGTTTCCGGACGCTGCTGGAACTCCCGTCCACATTCTGCTTCCACATCCGGATATCCCCATCCTGGCAGGTGATCTCCAGCGTTGGATCATATCCCAGGAACGTGTAACGCCCCCAGCTTTCTGTCTGGGAAGCACTCTCCAGCAGAAAACAGTGCTTGCTGTTGGCACGCAGCCTCCGCATGACTTCCACCGGCGTATAGGCATCCGCCAAAACCTCCTGCCATACCGGAATCCTCCTGTATGATCCTTCCTTCGCCATGGTTTCCAGCTGCTCAAATGCTGGTAAAATCCTTGCCATCGAACCCACCTCCCCAGATACACTCCTCTCACAGGACACCGCGATCGAGCAGCAGAATCCAATCTTCCCTGCTCGACCCACCGGCTGCACCGGCATATGCCAAAAAACATTCGCAGCCCGCGCAATAATGAAAAAAGCCCATGACAGAGCTTTCTGCCATGGGCAAACATCCCGAAAAATAATCGAGGCGCCAACCAGATTTGAACTGGTGATAGAGGTGTTGCAGACCTTTGCCTTACCACTTGGCTATGGCGCCTAATAGAAAACACCTTCTATCTCTCGATTTTCGGTGTTTTCTTAACGGAGAAGGAGGGATTTGAACCCTCGCGCCGGTCACCCGACCTATACCCTTAGCAGGGGCACCTCTTCGGCCTCTTGAGTACTT
>CADBTO010000408.1 GCA_902797565.1 uncultured Lachnospiraceae bacterium | reverse complement strand
TGAGAAGCAGCATTTGATGATGAACCTCGTTCTGTCGTTTTATGATCAGGGGGTTTCTGCGCTGGATCAGGGCGCGAAGGTGGATGACCTGGTGGAGCTTGCGGTGCGTGAGCAGATCGGGCGATACAAATATACGCCGGAAGATAAGCTGAAGAGCGAGTATGACAGGATTCTTGCCACGCTCAACCAGCAGATCCAGGAAACCATTGCGAAGAAGGAGGAGTTCTAAATGCCGAGAGAATATCGAACCATACAGGAGGTTGCAGGTCCTCTGATGATGGTCAGCGGCGTTGAGGGCGTCACCTATGACGAACTGGGCGAGCTGGAACTGTCGAATGGCGAAAAAAGACGATGCAAGGTATTGGAGATTGATGGCGGCAACGCAATGGTGCAGTTGTTCGAATCGTCTACTGGTATCAACCTGGAATCCAGCAAAGTACGTTTTCTGGGAAGATCCATGGAGCTGGGCGTGTCGGAAGATATGCTCTCCCGTGTCTTTGATGGGCTGGGACGGCCGATTGATAACGGGCCGGAGATCCTGCCGGACGAGCGGCGCGATATCAACGGGCTGCCGATGAACCCGGCGGCGCGTTCTTATCCGGAGGAGTTTATCCAGACGGGTGTATCCGCGATTGACGGACTGAATACCCTGGTGCGTGGACAGAAGCTGCCGATTTTCTCGGCTTCCGGTCTGCCGCATTCTCAGCTGGCTGCACAGATTGCGCGTCAGGCAAAGGTGCGCGGGACGAGCGAACCGTTCGCCGTGGTTTTTGCTGCTATGGGTATTACCTTCGAGGAGTCGAATTATTTCATAGAGTCGTTCCGGGAGACCGGGGCAATCGACCGCGCGGTCATGTTCATCAATCTGGCAAACGACCCGGCTGTCGAGCGTATCGCGACACCGCGTATGGCGTTGACGGCGGCAGAGTATCTGGCATTTGAGAAGGACATGCACGTTCTGGTCATTATGACGGATATTACGAACTACGCAGACGCGCTGCGTGAGGTTTCTGCGGCACGGAAAGAGGTGCCGGGACGCCGTGGGTATCCGGGTTATATGTACACCGACCTGGCGACGCTGTATGAGCGCGCGGGGCGGCAGAAGGGGAAGAAGGGTTCGATCACGCTGATCCCGATCCTTTCGATGCCGGAGGATGACAAGACCCATCCGATCCCGGATCTGACCGGGTACATCACGGAGGGCCAGATTATCCTGTCCCGTGAGTTGTACCAGAAGGGCCTGCAGCCGCCGATTGACGTGCTTCCGTCCCTGTCCCGTCTGAAGGACAAGGGGATTGGTGCGGGCAAGACCCGTGCAGATCATGCGAATACGATGAACCAGCTGTTTGCGGCCTATGCCCGCGGGAAAGAGGCGAAGGAGCTGATGATCATTCTGGGCGAGGCGGCTTTGACGGATATCGACAAGCTGTACGCGAAGTTCGCGGATGCGTTTGAGGACAGGTATGTCAACCAGGGCTACCGGAATAACCGGGATATTGAAGAGACGCTTTCGATTGGCTGGGAGCTGCTTCGGATCCTGCCAAGGTCTGAACTGAAACGTATCAAGGATGAATTCCTGGATGAGTATTACGATGCGAAATAAATGCGGATGGTGCAGATTCTGAAATAGGAGTTTACTATGGCAGCAGCTAATATCAACCCCACCCGGATGGAGCTGACCCGCCAGAAGAACAAGCTGAAGACCGCTGTCAAGGGGCACAAGCTGCTCAAAGACAAGCGGGATGAGCTGATGCGGCAGTTCCTGGATCTGGTTCGCGAGAACAAGGTGCTCCGGGAAGAGGTGGAAGAAGGAATCAAGAATTCCAACAAGAATTTCGTGCTTGCCAGTTCTATGATGTCCAAGGAGGCGGTTTCGGTGGCATTCATGGCACCAAAACAGGAAGTTTCTTTGGACGTGGGGCAAAAGAATGTCATGAGCGTGGAGATCCCGGTCTTTGACGCAAAGACCCGGACGAGTGATGAGCGTGACATTTATTCCTACGGCTTCGCATTCACATCCAGTGATCTCGATGATGCGGTAGCGGCGCTTTCCGCGCTGCTTCCGAAGATGCTCCGGCTCGCCGAGAGCGAGAAGAGCTGCCAGCTGATGGCGGCTGAGATCGAGAAGACGAGGCGGCGCGTGAATGCGCTGGAGCATGTGATGATCCCGCAGACAGAGGCGAATATCAAGTATATTACGATGAAACTGGACGAAAACGAGCGTTCCTCCCAGGTCCGCCTGATGAAGGTCAAG
>CADBTO010000407.1 GCA_902797565.1 uncultured Lachnospiraceae bacterium | reverse complement strand
TTTCGTAAACTCCGGGTCGATGGCCGCGCCTTCTTTGTATGCCGCATCCAGTTTTTGACCGCTGCTCAGGCCATTTTCCTGCGCCCAGCGTTCCATTGTGGTTGGGACAGCCTTTTCCAGCGCCTGCTGCGCGGCGGCAATCTGTTTCTCCAGCGCCAGCTCTTCCTTCGCAAACTGCGCGTCGTCTTTCTTGTTCTTTGCTTTTAGCGACGAGAGCTGCCGTTTCATCACCAGCAGGCAGCTGTACCTGGCCTTGCTGATCCGGTACGCCTCGTTTTTCTTGCTCGTGGATTTGACTTTCGCGGCGGCTTCCATTCCTGTCATGCGAAGCTGCATGATTTCTTTCCGGTGCTGGTATACCTGGAGCGGTGCCATTTCTTTTTCATCCACATTGCGTGAAAGCTCCGCGGCCTTTTCAAAAGAAGCTGCCGCGTTTTTTGCTTCTTTCCTGCGCTTCCTTGCGCTGCGATTGGGATGCGTTCTCGCAAAATCCCGCACTTCTCTGCTGGCGTCCTGATTCAGGCTCTGGTAACGTTCTACCTTTGCGTCCAGAAGATCCGCGTTCTGGAAATAGTATTCGCTCTGTTCGGCAAAGCTTGCCTGCTGCGCCCGTACCTGTGCCTGCTCCTGTATGGTTTCGAGGCCCAGGGGGAGATCGCCGCCCGCCTGTTCTTTCTGCGCCAGTCCGCGTGTCTTTTGTTCCGTGATGAAGGCTTGCGTATCTTTTTTCTCCTTCCGGAGCTGCTGGTATTCTGCAAACCGGTTCATGATTCTTGATACCTCCGATTTATTACTTTGGCAGCTGGCAGGCAGGACCAGTCAAAGTCTTTGTGCCTGCCTGCCAGTGTGTCAGGCCTCCGCCTCATAGATTTGCAATGTGGCGGCATGCGGGAAGATTTTTCTTGCCAGGCGTTCCGATATATCGGTCACGGCGTCGAAACGCAGGGTGGCACTTGGGTATTCCTGTTCGATTCTGGCGGTGACGATGCGCAGCAGCCGCAGTAGCTCCCCCGGATGCCTGCTGTACAGGAACGACAGTTCCAGGTCGTCTCCGCCGGCGCGCTGGATGAAGATGACGCAGACCGGCTTTCCGTGCCGGTCCAGGCGGACCTGGCAAAGGGAGGGGATACAGGCTTCTTTCCATTGCTCGATGTCATCGAACGCATACCAGGAGCCAATCGCGGAAAGGAGATTCCGCTGCACCATGGGAGACTGTTCAAAGAAATATTTCTGCACTGCATGTTCCAGGCCGCGGCCCTGAATTGCCGGAGCGTCCGAAAGGTCTTTCGGAGCGATCAGGAACCTGGTATGGTCGAAGGACACGTCAAAGCAAAACCCCATGTTCAGGAAACGCTGCTGGCGCAAAGACTGGAAAAAGGCATGCAGATCCTGTCCCGGTTTTGTGCCGTCATTTTCGCCTGCGGTGTCCACGGCGAAAGAGGCAGTCAGCGGGTATCGGGCCGTGGCATCCATAAAGATGCAAAGCTGTTCCAAAAGCCCCGTCCCGATCCCTTCGCGCCTTCGCGCCGGCAGGACATACAGCCAGTCCAGCTCATAAGAATGATCCAGAAGCTGCAGCGAGGCGGTGCCGCACAGGTTTCCCGCATCATCGTATGCGCCCAGGGAAACCCTGTTTTTTGCCGGCTGCGGGAGCGGGGGAAGAAGCTCCGCAAATCCATCTGTATTTGTTTCATCGATTCGTATATAATTCATGATTTCATTCCTTACGATGCCTGATTTCCTGCGGGTTGCTTCCATGCTTTATATGTTTTTTGGTAATTTTCAAGGCACGGCTTAAACAACTCCATGAAAGCCTGCTGTTCCGCCGGCTTAACCACGCGAACTGTGTTTCCGCCGACCTGGAAATCCACACAGGTTGTGCCTTTTGTATAGGCATCAATGGTATTGATCAGGTCGGTCATGGCGTCCATCTGTGCATCCAGATCCGGATGCTGATTGAGATATTCTTTTGCAGGTTTATTGGCTTTGATGAGATTGGAGAATGCAAGAGCCTTGCGCTTGTAGGAAATGTACTGCTTGAAGTCTTTTTTGATCAGATGCTGTATCCATTCCGGGGTCACTTCTTCCGGTGCGGGGATTTTGAATCCGGGATCCGCCATTTTGGGCAGCTCTTCTTCTACCATCTCTTTTTGTGTCTCGAAGTCCTCATCTTCCACAGCCTTTACCCACTTTAAGTTCCAGGCATGGTTTTTGTCCGAATCTTTTCCCTGGGGCCTTCCTTGTTTATCATACATATGATCCCGCAGGATGGTTGCGTAGCCGCGGGAAAGTTCTACGGTTTCACCGGTTCCCCTAAAGACCTTCTTGGCCCGGGCTCTTTCTACCGATGCCTGCAGCTCTGGATCATCGTAGATCCGGCTGTATTTTTGCGCTTCCCAGATCTTCAGGATGGAGGATCCTGCGATGGCCGGATTGGTTTTCATCATTTGTTTGACCTTCGGGATGCGATCCAGTTCTGTCTGATAATCCTGGTAGAAAGACTCTTTATCTACTTCCTCGCGTTCTCCTGTGTCTACTACAAAGTGTTGTTTTGAGTCCTTGCTGCTGCATATGCTGTGTTCATAGCTTAGGATATTTTTGACCTGGTCTGCCAGCAAGGCCAGCGCGTTATGTTTTTGCACGAATTCCGGATGCTCATCATAGTATTTTTGTGCGGTGGGATCCCAGCCCAGGACATTATCGATGGTCAGTACACAGCGAGTGAGCTCAAAATATTTTGCAGGATCCTTCTGCACGAAAAACGCAAGTCCCTTTTCCTGGATTTGTTGGGGTGTTGGGAATTCATACTTCATAATACGGTCAAAGTTTTCCTGGATTAGCTGATCCTTCTCCTTGGTGCGTTCTTTGCTCGAGAGGATATCGACCACGCGATGGTTCCATGCGTCTTTTTGACGTTCCGCTTCGTTCAGCGGCATGCCATTTTTATCCCGGTATACCGGCCGCAGGAAATTTCCGAGAATCCGGCTTTCATCTCCCGGCTTCCAATTATAAGCACCGCCTTGTTTGATTGTTTCAAAGCCGTTTTGGAGATCATTGAACCAGGAGTCGTTTACATTGCTGAGCTTGAGAAACAGCTTGTTGTCTTCTTTTGTAAATGCTGGCTGTTTCTGGTGGTTTTCCTGGTAGGAGGCATCGAGCTTTGCCTTGCTGAACATCCCTGTTTTGTCGCTATGTTCCTCTTCCCATCGGGATTCGGCAGAGGGGATCGATTTTTGCATATTTCTCAGAGCGGACGCGATGTTCCGTTCCAGTTCCTGCTCTTCCCGCGCAATGGAATCTGGATTCTGGCCCTTTTTCTTTTTCAGCTCATTCAGCTGGCGGCGAAGGACCATCAAGCAGCTGTATTTGGCCTTGCTGATCCGGTATGCTTCGTTTTTCTTGCTGGTGGCCTTTGCCTTTGCAGCTTCTTCCATGGCTGCCATGCGAAGCTGCATGATCTCCTTACGGTGCTGGTACACTTCCATGGGCTGTAATGTCGATTCATCCACACTGCGGGAAAGTTTTGCTGCCTGTTCGAAGTGGTTCGCTGCTTTTTTTGCGCGTTTTTTCCGCTTGTTCGCGCTCCGGTAGCTATGCTGCTTTGCATATTCCTGCACGGCCCCGGATTCGTCGTTTTGCAGACGGCGGTAGCGTTCCACCTTTGCGTCCAGAAGATCCGCGTTTTGAAAATAGTATTCGCTTTGCACAGCAAAGTTTGTTTGCTCCGCCCGTTCTTCTGCCTGCGTTTGTACGGTGTCAAAATCCAACGGAAAATCCCCGCCAAACTGTTTCTTTTGTGCCAGCCCACGCGTCTTCTGCTGGTCTATGAAGGCATTTCGGGTTTGTTCGTTCTGCCTGAGTTTCTGGTATTCTGCAAATTGGTTCATTGTGTTCCTCCTTCTTCGCAGAGACTGTCCAATTCTATGGAACTGTCATGAAATAACGATCCTAACCTGATAATTTATCATAGAAGAAAAAAAACAGATTGTCAAGAAAAATCTGTGGAAGGCGGGCCGCCGGTTGTGATATTTGACATTGACAGGGCGGGCATGCGGGCGTATAGTAGGTGGGACAGAAAACAGGATAGAAACAGGATAGCAGGCAGGAAGGGGACGTTTTGGGACAGAAGAAGAAAGAACGGCTGCCGATCGAGGCACGGAAGGCACAGATCATTCAGGCGGTCAGGGAACACGATACGGTCATTATTACGGCAGAGACGGGATCCGGGAAGTCGACGCAGGTGCCGCAGTACCTGTATGCGGGCGGGTATGAGGTGATCGTCACCCAGCCCCGGCGGCTGGCATGTGTGACACTTGCGGAGCGCGTGGCGGAAGAGATGGAAGAGGCAGGCGGCGCGGGATGCGGCAGGCAGCAGGGGAGCGGCGGCAAAGGCGGGCAGGTCGTTGGCTACCATACGGCATTTGAATCGAACCGTACGCCGGAGACGAAGATCCTGTTCTGTACCGATGGGCTTCAGATGGCAAAAGGGATTCGGGATACGGGCAGGACCATCCTGATTCTGGATGAAGTGCATGAATGGAACCTGAATATCGAAACGCTGGTTGCATGGGTGAAAAAATACCGGAAAGATGGCGGGCGCATCAAGGTGGTGCTGATGTCCGCGACGATGGATGCTGAGGCGCTGGAGGCGTTCTACCGGGGTGGGGCGGCGCAGGCGCCTGCTGCGATGTCGGGAGCCAGTGGGGAAGTACAATGTATTAGTATACCAGGGCGGGCGTACCATGTGGAAAAACGCCAGTCTTCCGAAGAAGCGTTTGTACAGGAGATTGCCCGCCAGGCGCAGGCGGGGCACAACGTGCTCGCTTTTGTGCCGGGGAAGCGGGAGATTGACGAAACCATCGCGCAGCTGAAGCAGGAGCGCGGGCTTCGGGCAGAGATTTTCCCCTTGCATGGCGAACTGGCGTCTGGCGAACAGCGGAAGTGTTTCCGTTCTTATGAGGTTCCGAAGATTGTGGTATCCACGAATGTGGCGCAGACGAGCGTGACGATTCCGGATATTGACTGCGTGGTGGATCTGGGGACGGAGAAGCGCATCGAGATCGAAGGCGGCATTGAAGGGCTGTTCCTGCGGGATATTTCCCAGGCGGACTGCCTGCAGCGGGCGGGCCGTGCCGGGAGGACGAAGGATGGCATCTATATTCTCTGCGCCGGGAACGGGCTTGAGGAGCGGGATGCCTATGCCAGGCCGGAAATTATGCGCATGGTGCTGGATAAAGTGGTACTGAAGCTGGCTTCGGTCGGGATTGACGCGGAAGAACTGGAGTTCTACCACCAGCCCAAAATCGCTTCGATCCGGGAATCCAAGAAGACGCTGCGGCTTCTGGGGGCGCTCCGGCGCAGCGAAATCACCGGGATAGGGAGGCAGATGATCCGTCTGCCGGTTTCCGTACGGTTTGCGAAGATGCTGCTGGAAGCGCAGAAGGCAGGCTGCGTGCCGGAAATGATCAAGGTGGTTTCGATTCTGGAAAACGGTTCGCTGCTGGGGTTCCTGGAGGATATGTCCGGGGAGAAGGTCCCGATGCGTTATGCGGACCTCGTGCGGGAGAACCGGTCGGATATCCTGGCAGAGCTGAAAATCTATGACAATATCGTTGCAAAAAAGTATCCGGATCTTCTGGAAGTGGGCATCCATAAAAAGAATTTTTACCGGGCGAAGGAGTTTGTGTGGAAACTCTCGAAAGACTTGCGCGGCAGTTTTGACGTGGACGGCATGGATGCAGCGGAAGCAGGTGAAGCGGATAAACGGGACAGCACAGGGGGCAGTTCCAGGGAAAATGCCGGGAAGGCGCTGCTGCACTGCGTGATTTCGGGCAT
>CADBTO010000406.1 GCA_902797565.1 uncultured Lachnospiraceae bacterium | reverse complement strand
TCAGGGGAAACGCCGCAGGCGCACCGCCACCACGTCCCAGTACGCCGCCCCCCTGCAAGACCGCACCTTCCACCTCATAGGTACGCACCTGTCCAAGCTCGGACACCAAAAAATTCAGATGCTTCTTCATGAATGGACTCCTGCTCAAAAATCGTTACGAAAACTGCACTACAAATGTGATCCGCCCCATCGTCAGTTTATCTCCGCTCCTGATCTGTGACTTGGACGAAATCGCCACACCATTGATCCGGGTACGATTCGTGGAACCCAGATCTTCCACGAAAAATCCGTCCTGCTCCGCCAGGATGCGGCAATGGCGTGCCGAAATGCTCTGTTCAAATGTAATCGCCAGATGGCATTCCTCACTCCGCCCAATCAGCACCTCATCCTGGAAGCTGACTTTTCCAAGCTGCCTTCCATCATTTTCATCCAGCAGGGCCACATCGTGCATCCGGGGATCAGACTTCGAAAGCTCCCCAAGATCCGCTGACTGCTCCGCTGTAAAATCAGATACCTGTACATTCGATACAGCAGGACGCTGTCCGGAAAGCCCCCCGCCGGGCACCGCCACGGAAAAACCGCTTCCGCTCCGCCTGGAAGCTTCACCGCTCCCCGCAGCTTCGCCCTCTGTCTTTCCTGACAATCCCGACTGCTTCAAACCACTGCGCCTGCTGTTCCGGGATCCAGAATCCTTCGGCTTGCCCGCAGCGTGGGAACGCTGTGTATGTTCCTGGCTGCCCGCTGCCTCACTGCGATCCCTCGTGCTTTTTTCCGTCTCCGGCTTCTTCTCTTCCGGCTTCTTTGCCCCGGATTTCTTTGCCTCCGCTGTCTGCGCCCCCGGTTTCTGCCTGCGCTTCAGAAGCGCCAGTAAGGCAAGCAGCACCAGAAACGCAGCCACGCCCATCCCCAGGCCGACAGCCTCCGGCTGCGGGCCGGCTGCGGGTTTTTCCGTCTCCTGTTTCTGCGGAATCACCACATCAAAACGCGCAAATTCCTTTTCTCCAAAATACAGCGTCGCTGTCACGCGGCTTCCATTTCTGCTTCCATTCGGATATTTCGCCTCATAGACCTGGATTCCGTAATCCTTTGCAAGACCCGTGACGATCGGCGTAAGGTTCTCCCCGCTGTCCGACAGGACGAAATGTTCTGCAAATGCATTCTTCGAAAGACCAGCCATACGCTTCAGATCCTTCTTATTGCTTTTTTCCGTTTTGCAGCCCACCGTATACACGGGAATCCCCTGTTCAGAAAGAAGCCCCTGGACCTCCTGCAGATTCTGCCTGTCGTTCTCGCAGCCGCTGCCGATCACAATGATCCGCCGATATCCCTGATACGCCTCGCGCGCCTGATCTTCAACCGCCTGCTTCAGCGGCACCAGCAGGGACACGTCTTTTCCGCTGAAATTCACTTTGTCTACCGATTCTTTGACATTCTGATACTCATTCGAATATTCATTTGTAATATAAGAAAGGTCATTTGCATACGCTGCCACCCGGAACTGCTCGCCATCTGCCGCACCATCCATGATCGCGCCCACAAGGCTCTTCACCCTGGCCTGGTCCTCCCCCGTAATCTTCCCGGTACACTCAAACAAAATCAGTGTCCGAATCGGCACCTTGTCCTCCGTGACCTTGTATGTTCCCGCGATATCCCCCTTCTCCGAGCCAATCTGCAGGGACGTTGCAGCGGTATTCACGGGATTCTTTACATAGACCTTCATCGTCTCATCCAGACACGCCGTGCCCACCACGAGCATTTCGCTTTTTGCCAGAGCAGACAATGGCAACAGATACAAAAATGCCAGTACTATGGCAATCGTACAAATCTTTTTCCAGCTCTTTTTCTTCATGGTATTCTTCTCCTGCATCGCTTATCCCAGCGTAATTTCCGTGCTTCCGTCTGACAAGCTTAATACGGTATGTGCCTCGACCTCTATCGGCCTGTTCTTTTCCAGACGTTTCCCGGCTACATAGGTGCCATTCGTAGAGTGGTCCTTGACCACATAGGAGCCTTTCGCCGAATTATAAAAGATACTGCAATGTACGCTGCTGACCGTGGGCTGGTCGATGACCAGATCCGCATCCTGCTTGCTCTTTCCGACGATCACCATCCGGTCAGGCGGCAGCATAAAGCCCTGTCCTTTTGCAATCCCTTTTGTACAGAGCACCTGCCCCATCTCCGGGAATTGCGACTCCTGCGGTCGGTTCTTTGCCGGGTCCTGCGGAGACTGCCCCGGTGCTCCCTGTTTTCCAGACACGCCAGACTTTTCCGGCATTCCGGGTGCTCCTGGCATTCCAGATGCTCCAAGTGCTCCAGCCATC
>CADBTO010000405.1 GCA_902797565.1 uncultured Lachnospiraceae bacterium | reverse complement strand
GGGTGTTCAAGGTCCGGATCGAGTCTTTAATGTTCCGAACCCGGTCACTGTCTTTCATTTTGATAAAGAAATGCGTGACCCGGGAATCCAGGAAACTCTGTTTGGCTGCCTGGACAGCCTGGTGGGCAGCTGCAAGGGCTGAGGGCTGGACTCCGCCTCCGCCGCCTCCTGGTATGGTTGGAACCGGGATGACATCCTGGCTTTCCGCCGCATTGATATCCTCTTCCTGCTCTGCTTCCTGCTGTCCATCCGCAATCAAAGGCTCGTTCCCCTGCTCCTCCTGCTGCTGCTCGGCGTTTCCTGCTGCATTTGGTCTTGGCATAATAATCCCCCTTCAAATTTTTCTGATTTCTCAGATAATTCGATTTATCCATTTTCGTGTTTCTGCTATCTATTATTTTACGCAGCAACCTGCACAAAAGTTACACATTTGAGGCAATACTGTGCGCGATCAGCGGCCAGAGAAGTCTCCTCGACTGCGTGATCAAATGAATTCCGTCCTCAAATAGCCTTGCATGAAAGGGAGTGTAGGAAACTTTTTGTCCTCTTTCATCTTCTTCAATGTTTCCGCCGCTTCTTCCCACTCCTCGTCCGTTTCGAGCACCTTAATCTTCCCGCTTCTCACCAGAGTATCCAGCTCCTTCTGGATAAAGGCAATACGGTCTGCAAGCGCATCCAGCTCGCTCTTGGAGCGGATATCCGCCTGCTCATACACCGCCATTTCCGGTCTGTATGCCATAAATTTGTCAAAAAAATCCTTACTCAAAAATGGCACGGTTATTCTCCCGTCCCTGTCTATAAACGATCTCATCGGTCCATTATATAAACTTGAAGCCTGTTTACCAGAATAGGTCTTATTTCCAAAAGCCAGATCATTGTCGATGCCCTTGAGAGAATGGACAAGCAGCGTGTTCTCCTTTTTTTTATGTGTATAAGTCACATGATAGTTAAAAAAATGCCTGTCAATCTGGGCGCAAACCAAGTCAAAAATCTGAAGCTGGAAGATCTGCCGGATGGCCTTGGGCTCGAACGAGATCTTGCTCCCATTTGCCTTCGAATACATATAAAGATCCCCCATTGCCCGGACTCCCTCGTCTTCCTTGGCATCCGGCCGTTTTTCCACGCCTTCCATGGCATTCGCCCGCTGGATGGTGCCATCTTCATTCTTGATCAGCATTGTCTTGGAAGATGCAATGATATCCGACATCCCATACCTCTCTGCCAATCGGCTGGTGGAAACATTCCTGTTTGAAATCGCCTCCCCCTGGTCAATCTCTGCTCTACCCGTAGCCACATCATACTCGTTATACTTTTTCGCCACATACTGTATCATCTTAAAAAAGCTCTGCTTGTTGTTCTGGATATACTCCCCCAGTGCTCCCAAGGAACCCTTCCCAAGATGATCGTCCGTGCTTTCCTGCATTTTCTTAAGAATGATTCCCTTTTTCGCCTCATCGAACGCCTTCGCTGTCTCTTCCATGGACAGACCTGCTTTCGGTGGAGTGCTATATCCCCCTGCATTCTTGGTCGCAGTGACGATCTCCTTAATCGCCGTTTCAGCCTCTGAACCCGGCAACAGAATCCCGGCCACCTTCTCCGCCATCTCGGCACCTTCTTTCCCTCCCTCATGCGCATACTCCCGGACAAACTTTTGGAATGCACTTTCATTTTTACCGATGACTGCCAGATTCTCCTCCGCCTTGATCCAGGTGGAGCCTCCATCTGCTTCCTGCCGCCGGTAGACAACAGAAGTTCCCGCCCCATGCACTTCGATGTTTTCCGCATTGACGTCCAGCTTCTCCGCACGGATATTGTACAGGATTTCATCCACGCTCTTCGGTGTCTTTCCATCCTTCATCAGATCCGCCGAAGACATGCCAAATACCAGCATCTCCTTTTCGCTCTGTGCCAGGATCTGCTGCACCAGCTGAAGGCGCAGCTTCCCGCTGTCCGCTTTCCCCCGCCCAATGCTGGTGATATGTTCAATGTACGCCTTGCAGGCTTCCACCATCTTGCCATAGCACGTCCGGATTTTCAGCAGCTGCTGGGCAAATCCTCCCGGATCCTGCGGCAGCTCATCCATGAGTACATCGTTTACATCCCCGATAGAAGTCTTGACTGCCGTCATGTACTTGCTGTCTGAGGAAGAGAAAATCCAGTGCTGAACCTTCGAGTCCAAAAGACTCTGCTTCGCCGCTTCCATCTGCCAATGCCCCGTCACCAGATCGGAGCCGATGTCTACCTGCGTATTGCCCAGATTGTCGTCCATCTTCTGGAAGGCCGTGTCCTCCACTGTTGATTTGCTGCTGATGGAGTCCAGGATTTCCCCTTTGATCTCATCATCTTTTGCAGCATCCGTTATGGTATTCGCTAATTGGTTTGGTTCACTCATCGTACTTTCTCCTTTTGCTGTTCAACCAGCCGGGTGATCTGTGGAATTAAAGATATGCCGACTGCATATACCCATTCGCCCCATTTAAAATATATTTGTCCATCTTCTTCATGGTTTCTCTCGCTTCCTCCCACTCAGCATCCGAGTCCAGCAGCTTGATCTTTTTACTTTCCACCATGTTTCTCAGTTGATCCTGGATATACTTGATGCGATCCGCAAGCGCATCCAGCTCCTTCCGGGAACGGATATCCGCCTGGTCATACACGGCCATTTCCGCTGAATAGTTCATAAACTTATCATAAAAATCCCGGCTCAAAAATGGCACTGTAACCGTACCGTTTTTGTTTTCGAGTACCCGCTGCTTCCCTTGATTGATATCATAGGCTTCTTTCCCGAAAAAGGTCTGATTTCCAAAGGACATATCATTATCAATCCCCTTGAGGGACGTAACAAAGCAAATCCCGTCCTCTTCTTTATAAAACACCTGGTAGTTGCCGGCATGCCTGTCAACCTGGCCGCACACCAGGTCAAAAACCTGGAGCTGGAAAATCTGCCGGATGGCATTTGCCGAAAACGTGATCTTTTTGCTATTTGCCTTCGCATACTTGTTTAATTCGCCCATCGACAGGGTTTCCACGCCTTCCATGGCATTCGCCCGTTGGGCACTGCCCGCATTGTTGTTCTGGATTAGGATCGTCCTGGAAGAAGCAATGGTATCCGACATCCCATACTGCTCTGCCATGCGGCTGGTGGAAACGTTCCGGTTTGAAATCGCCTCCCCCTGGTCGATCTTGGCACTGTTCGTAGCTGTTTGATGCTCAGCGCACTTTTTCGACACATAACTCATCATTTTGAAAAAAGTCGCACCATGGCCTTTGAAATACTCCCCCAGTGCTTCAAACGCACCATTTCCAAGCGCCTGATCAATCAATTTTCGCTTGGCCTGGGTGAATATTTCCTTTTCTCTTTTCCTGAAATCCTCCACCGACTCTCCGGGCTTCATACTTAAACTATTACTAAAAGGCACATTTATGATGCCATTGCAG
>CADBTO010000404.1 GCA_902797565.1 uncultured Lachnospiraceae bacterium | reverse complement strand
TTGTGGAACGCTTCCTGTCCATCCTGCCGCTGGAAAGGCAGGGGTGAGCCTATGGAGCATGCACTGATCATCTGCGATGCCCCGAAGGCTGCCGCATACTTTGAAGATTTCCTCAAAAAAGCAGGCTTTATGCCCAGCATCTGCCAGAACGGCCCGCAGGCCCTGCGAAAAATGCTGGACCGGCCTGCTGAGCTCATTCTAATCAATGCGCCGCTGAAAGCCCAATCCGCAGAGGATCTTGCGGCAGACATCGCGGCAAAGAATATCAGCCAGGTCATCCTGGTCATCAAAAACGAATATCTGTACGACGTACAGGAGAAAGCCCGGCGTTTCGGGATCCTGACCATCGGAAAGCCCATCCGCATCGAGGAACTTTCGCTTTCCCTGTCCTTCGCGCGGATCGCGCAGCAGCGGATCTCGATGATGCTTGGCGAAAACCGGAAATTACAGAAAAAAATCGCCGATCTGCGTATCACAAACCAGGCGAAACTCCTTTTAATCCAATATGAACACTGCACCGAGGACGAGGCACACCACAGAATTGAACAGATTGCGATGGACCAGCGGAAAAGCCGCCTGGCTGTTGCAAAAGAAATCATCGGCAGGTACGAGTAACACAGCTCGTACCTGCCGATTTCCGTTAAGCAAACACATCATAAACATAGCCTTCCAGCTTCTTTTCAAATTCCTCCACAGGCAGCGGCCGGTCAAAATAATAACCCTGCACCACATCACAGCCGCCGTCCTGAAGGACTTCCAGCTGTTCCCGGGTCTCCACGCCCTCGGCGATACACTCCATCCCCAGCATATGCGCAAGGGAAATCATCGCCTTGAAGATCGCGCCTTTCTGGCTTCCAAGGAATCTGCGGCTTTTCGGGATATAGTCCCGGTCGATCTTGAGCGCGTTCCACGGCAGATGTCCACCGGATTCCAGTTCCGCAAAGCCCATGCCATATCTGCCCGTAATCGCCCGGATCCCATGCTCCAGAAGCGTCTCGATACTGCTCCGGATCTCAGAGAAGTGCTTTCCGCCCTCTCCGCCCGTCAGTTCCAGTTCTATCAGTTCGTGCGGAATATGGTATCTTTCAACCGTACCGATCACTTTGTGTAAAAAGTCCTCCTGTAAAAAATCCGTGACGGTGATATTGACAGAGACACTCGGCACTTCCCTGCCCTGCCGCACCCAATGGCTGATATCCCGGCAGACATGATCCAG
The DNA here is from genome assembly GCA_902797565.1 of uncultured Lachnospiraceae bacterium. Lineage (GTDB taxonomy): Bacteria > Bacillota > Clostridia > Lachnospirales > Lachnospiraceae > Weimeria. The sequence goes on along the minus strand of CADBTO010000404.1, from coordinate 2,295 downwards.
CATATAGAGATCCAGCCGCTGGATATTCGTGCTCTGCTCCAGAATCGGAATAAATTCCAGCGGCGGCACGATCTTTCCATGCCGCTTCCACCTGCAAAGGGCCTCCGCTCCCCAGATCTGCCCGTTTTCCAGCGAAACCATCGGCTGGTAATACACAAGAAAATCTTCGCAAAGAATCGCATGGGAGAAACTCCGCTGTACGTCTGCCGTCTTTTTCTTGTCCTGCTGCATCTCTTCATTGTAGTATACAATGTCTTCTGTGCCATTTTTTGCCGCGGTCTGCGCTGTAACAAGGCAATCCATGATGTCCTGGGCAGTTTGCAGGTCATTCAGATCCCGGTCCAACTCGTAAATACCCGCCGTTGCGCTGATATGCACAACTTCCCGGCTTCCCTGCTCATAGACCACATCCATTCCGCTAAAATAATCAAGCAGTTCACATAAATCCGCTTTCTCAGCGATCACCGCGAAGGTATCCAGACCAATCCGGCACAACGCGCCGTCCATACGGACGATCTTTTCCAGCCCCTCCACATAACGGCGCAGGACACGGGATCCAGCCTCCCTGCCCAGCTGCTGGTTGATCAGGTACAGATGCTTGATATTGAACATCGCCGCCACATAATTCCCGATTGTGTGGGCATCTATCAGCCGTTTTGCCGTCTGTAAGAAAACACGCAGCGTGAAATAGCCTTCCTCATCCCGGTACTGCCCGTCCCCTTGTTCCTTCTGGCTTTCCTGCTCTGCATGGTGCGCTTTCTTAATCTCATACATCAGGGCATCACCCTTCTGGATCACTTCTTCCGCTGTCTTCGCCTTTCCATCGCTTTCCGCAATTCCAATGCTGACCGTCACGCCGCAGATGTCCCGGAATGCTTCTGCCACCAGGCCTTCCAGCTTCCTGCAGTGCTCCTCAATATCGGAGCGGCTATGCTCCATATCCACCACGACAAACTCATCTCCGCCCAGCCGGGCACTCACCGCCTCCGGAAAAACCTGGTGGATCAGGCGCGCCGTTGTCACGAGTACCTCATCCCCCACAGCATGCCCCAGCGTATCATTTACTTCTTTGAAATGATCCAGGTCCATATAAAGGATATGCAGCATCCGCTTCAGATTCTGCCCCAGGAATTTGTAGAAAAACCGGCGGTTCTTCATTCCAGTCAGCTTGTCTGTATTGGCCGCCTTCAGAATCGACTGCTCATAAATCCGCTGGTAGGTGATATCATTCAGGATCACGAAATAGCCCGCCACATTGCCGAAGAAATCCAGAATTGCCAGTTCCTGGACCTTGAAATGCCGTTTCTCGTCATTGACCAGGATATTGCATTCTGATGTGGACAGATGCTTTTCCGCGTTCCAATACGGCTCCCCCACCATCTCCATCCTGCGTTCTTTCCAGAACAGGTAATCAAACTCCCGCTTTTCCTCCTCATCCTGGATATTCGCAAGTTTGGAAAAGTCCTTGTTCATCCGGACAACTTCCCACTCCGTCGTGAAAATAACCATCGGAAACGGGATGTTTTCCACCAGAATCGAAAGCTCGATCCCCAGGTTGTTGAGATTCGTCACATCCTTTCCCACGCCCACTGTCCCATAGACATTTCCGAACAGATCATAGAGCGGGGATTTATAGGTTGTAAACTGCTTCAAGCCGGACTTCGTCTTTACCGGCTCGTCCCCGATATAGGTTTTCCCCGTGGAAATCGCAATCTCCTCCGACTGCTCACAGGCGAATCCTTCTGATTCAGCGGGCCGCGGAACATCCCAGATATAGAAATGGTCTGCACCGACTGCCTGCTCCCTGGTCTTCCCGGAAGCTTCTGAAAACGCCTTGTTGACCAGCGTATGGATCCCATCCAGCCGTTTGAACCAGACCAAGTCCGGCATCGTATCCGCCATTGTTTGCAGCGCAATGCGGTAGAAACTCAGCTCGTAGCGCATCTGGATCTCTTCCATCGCTTTTGCAATGCACTTCCGGAAGACTTCCTGGTCTGGCGTATATACCACGCCAACAGAAAGCGTGCCCGGCTCCTGTTCCCATGCCTGCCACGAATCCCACTGTGCATCTTCCGAGAAAACTGCAAGTACCGCTTTTTTCTCATTTTTTATCATGGCTTTTAATTTTTCCATTTCGATCTGGGATACCGCATGCCCTTCCAGGGCATTCTGCACAGCGTCCGCCGGTACATTGATACAGGCAATGACCACGCTACAATCCATCATTCTACCGCTTCTCCTTCTTCTTTTCCCGTCTTCTCCCACAACCGCCTTCAGGCTGGCTCTATGCTGATC
>CADBTO010000403.1 GCA_902797565.1 uncultured Lachnospiraceae bacterium | reverse complement strand
TCCGGAAGGAAAACAGGTACAATTTTAAGGACTTGCTTTCCACCATCAGCTCTCCCGGTACATACGAAATATAGATTGCGGCAAAATCCGGCTGTCCCGTGATCGGGCAGAGACTCGTAAACTCCGGACAATTAAACTTGACAAAATAGTCGTTGTCCGGATGTTTATTCTGAAACGTTTCTAAAAGTCCCGGATCATAATCTGTCTTGTACTTTGTGCCCTGTGAACCCAAATGCGTGATATTTTCATTTTCCTTGTCCCGCATTGTCAACCACCTCACTTTACTTCCCGCTCAGAAGCGCCGGATCTTCCACACCATTCTCTGCGAAAGCCCTGGCGCGATCAATACAGGTGGCGCATTTCCCGCAGGGTGTTTCTCCGCCTTCATAGCAAGACCAGGTGCGCTCATAGGGCACCCGGATCGCGAGCCCCTGCCGGACCACATCCGCCTTGGATGCATGGATGAACGGTGCCTCTACGGAAAGCTGCTTCCCGCTGCCTTCATAAATCGCGGCAGAAATGGCCTCGTGGAACGCGGGCGAACAGTCCGGATATGCTGCCCCGGCCGCATCATCTGCATGCGCACCGTAATAAATCACGCTGCATCCTTTCGATAACGCAACACTTGCCGCCGCAGACAAAAACAACCCATTTCGAAAAGGAACATAGGTCGAAACCGGAGTCTCCCCCCCATCTGCCCGAAGTTTTTCCAGCTGCTGTGCATAACTTTCCTCCGGAATCTCTTCCGTACTGGACTTCAGCAGGGAACAGTTGCTGCCGGCAAAAATTGCCGAAAGATCCAGAAAAACCTGCTCCACACCATAATACTCTGCCACTGCTTTCGCGGCAAGCAGTTCTTTGTCATGCTTCTGTCCATAGGAAATACAAAGTGCAACCACATTCTCTTTCCCGTATTTTTCCACAGCAAGCCCCAGCGCCGTGCTGGAATCCACACCGCCGCTGGAAAGCACGCATGCCTTTGTATGCGTTTCGTGCCTTTCTTTTTTCTCCATTTCCAATTTCCCAATTCCCTATCAAGCGAAATCCTCAGCCCAGATATGCGAGCAATGTCCCATCTTCGCGGAATCTGCCGCGCAATTCCAGCGTACGAGTTTTCGAATTATTCTTCTTAATTCCACGCGCTGATACACAACTGTGATAGCCTTCTATGACAACTGCAACGTCCTCACTCCCGGAAATTTCTGAAATAATATCCGCAATATCCTTTCCAATCCGCTCCTGAAGCTGAAGGCGACGTGCCACCATATCGCATACTCTGGCAATCTTCGACAATCCGATTACCCGATCACCCGGCATATACGCAACCGTTGCTTTCATATCGTACATTAGTGCCATATGATGCTCACAATACGAGAAAATCTCGATATCTTTCATGACCACCACACGTTTTGCTTCTCCTCCCGGAGGTGCCGCATCATCTTCGTCTCCAAACGTCTTATCGAACATCTGCGCTATTTCATGGTTGGAATAGCGCATCCCTGCAAAGACTTCTTCATACATCTTTGCCACACGCCTAGGCGTATCCACCAGCCCTTCACGATCTGGATCATCTCCCAGGGCGACCAGGATGCCCCGGATATGTTCTTCAATCGCTGCCGTATCAATCGTTCCTGCCATCTTCCCTGCCACCCCTTTCCAATCAGGCAGAGAAGACGCCGCTTCCCCTGCCGCAAACAATCAAACGCCCCTTGTATCCGGATTCCAAATGAACTTGTGCATCTGCAGCTGCAGCCGCACGCCGTTCATATTCCGTTCAATCATAAAATCCACGATATCCCTGGGATCCAGCTTTCCAAACACCGCACTGAAGTACACCGGGCATTTCTCAATCAGCTTATACCGAAGAACCATATCCCTGCCATATTCCAGGTCTTCCCGATCTCCGCAGACGATCTTCACCGCATCCTGCGGCTTTAACAGGCCGAAATTATCCGTACAAAGTGCACCGGCAAATCCACTGGATGGAGTTTTGATATCTAATGTAAACGCAGGGCGGCTGTAATTGCAAAACGGCTCAATGGAAATCGACCCGTTTGTCTCGATCTCGATCCGATAATTCCGCCTTGCCAGCCCAAACGCATCCAGCAGGCCATAGATCTCTGGCTGCAAAAGCGGCTCGCCACCAGTCAGCGTCACATTCTGTGCGCCCATTTTATGTACATAGGACACGATCTGCATCGGTTCCATTTCCTCTACAGGGCAGGACGCCTCATTTGCCCACGCTGTATCACAGTAGGAGCACGCCAGGTTACATCCCTGGAAACGAATAAAGCAGGACAGTTCGCCGGCTCGCGGGCCTTCGCCATTGATGCTCAGGAACTTTTCCGCCACTTTCATGGCTTGCCCTCCATATAAATCGCACAATTCTCCGGTGTTTCGTATACTTCGACAGAATACGGTTTATCTCCCAGCTTTTCTGCCATACTGTCATAGAAATACCGTGCGAAGTTTTCTGCTGTCGGACGGAACCCAACGGTCATCAAAGAAAATCCGGCTGTCTCCTCCAGCGCTTCCAGAACGCCCGCCTCCATGGTCCCTGTTTCATAGATCAGCTTGTGATCCATCTGGCCGCACAATTCTTTCAATATCCCCTTGACGTCCACAAAATCCCGCACCATGCCCCGTGCAGGGCCCTCCATCTGGAGCACCTGCGCCCCAAACTGGCATACCACGCGCCAGCGATGCCCGTGGATATTTGCGCATTTCCCCTCGTAGCCAGCCAGAAAATGCGCCGCATCAAAGTGCGCCTCTACGCGAATGTAATACATGGCTTCTCCATATCTTTGATCGTTGCTCGACACCACAAAGAAGGAGGGGCATTGCCCTCCCTCTGTTTTCCTCTGCTTTAATCTATCAGGCTATGGTCTCCTGCCATAAACTCGACATATTTTCCGGTACCAATCGCAACGCAGGTCATTGGATCCTCTGCCGTCATCGTATTGATTCCGGTTCGCTCTTCCATCAATTCTTCAAGGCCACGGAGCAACGCCCCGCCTCCTGTCAGGATGATCCCGCGATCCGCCACATCCGCAGCAAGCTCCGGTGGCGTCTTCTCCAGCACGGAATGCACCGCTTCCACGATCTGCGCGGTCGGCTCACGGAGTGCCTCCGCCGTTTCTTCTGAAGATACTTCAATCGTCTTTGGAAGGCCTGTCACAAGGTTCCTCCCCCGAACATCCATAATCTCCGGCTCCGGCAACGGATAGCAGGTTCCGATATTGATCTTCATATCTTCTGCCGTACGTTCACCAATCAGCAGATTGTGTTTCTTTCTCATATAACGCACCAGCGCCTCGTCAAAATCATCTCCGGCAATCTTGATCGACGTGCTGACCACGGAACCGCCCAGCGAAATCACGGCAATATCTGCAGTACCACCGCCTATATCTACGATCATATTCCCACACGGACGCGAAATATCAATTCCGGCACCAATCGCTGCTGCAATCGGCTCCTCAATAATGAATACTTCCCTTGCTCCTGCTGCGTATGCCGCGTCCTCCACGGCACGCTTCTCCACTTCCGTCACCCCGCTTGGCACACATACGGAAATCCGCGGCTTCCGATAGGTCCGCCGCCCCAGAGACTTTTGGATGAAATATTTGATCATCTTTTCTGTCACCGTATAATCCGAAATAACGCCCTGTCGAAGCGGCCGGACAGCTACAATATTCCCAGGCGTCCTTCCGAGCATCAGCCGTGCTTCCTCACCAATCGCCTTGATCTTGTTGGTATCCCGGTCAAAAGCCACCACCGATGGCTCTTTCAGTACCACGCCCTTCCCCTTCAAATACACCAGTATACTGGCGGTCCCCAAATCAATTCCAATATCGCTCGCTGCCATGACAAATTTCCTCTCTAATATATATGAAACGCCCCGTTTTTATGACGGGCGAAAAAATCGCAATATCATTATACCCAAATCTCCTTGTATTTCAAGCACTTTATCCATTATTTTTTTGATAATTTTTCCAGGATTTTCCTGTTTTTTTGTCTGTTTTCACCCCAAATAACGTTTCACATACTGCCCGGTGTATGACTTCGGATTTTCTGCCACTTCCTCCGGTGTTCCCTGCGCCACGATCGTCCCTCCGCGGTCTCCTCCTTCCGGTCCCAAATCAATGATATAATCCGCCGCCTTGATCACATCCAGATTATGTTCAATGACAACCACTGTATTCCCGCCCTCAGATAAACGCCGCAAAATGCCCACAAGCTTGTTGACATCCTCAAAATGAAGTCCTGTGGTCGGCTCATCCAGGACATAGATCGTTTTTCCCGTTGACCGCCGCGATAATTCCGATGCCAGCTTGATCCGCTGCGCCTCTCCGCCGGACAGCTCTGTGGATGGCTGTCCCAGTTTCACATAACCCAGCCCCACTTCATACAGTGTCTCAATCTTCCGGCGCACAGTCGGTATGCTGGAAAAGAAATCCAGCGCCTCTTCCACAGTCATATCCAGAACATCATAGATCGAACGGCCCTTGTACAGGACATCCAGTGTCTCCCGATTGTACCGCTTGCCATGACAGACCTCGCAGGGCACATATACATCCGGCAGAAAGTGCATCTCGATCTTCTTGATGCCATCCCCCGAACAGGCTTCGCATCGCCCGCCCTTGACGTTGAATGAAAACCGCCCTTTGGCATATCCCCTTGCCTTCGCGTCTGCCGTCGACGCAAACAGGTCGCGGATGATGTCAAACACACCGGTATATGTGGCTGGATTGGAACGAGGCGTCCGCCCAATCGGTGACTGGTCGATTGCGATAATCTTGTCCAGCTTGTCCACACCCAGAATCGTGTCATGTTCCCCTGCCAGGCTGTGGGCACGATTCAGCTGCCGTGCAAGGCTCTTATACAGGATCTCATTGACCAGCGAACTCTTTCCGGAGCCTGATACCCCGGTAACACAGGTCATGATGCCAAGCGGAATCTCCACGTCGATATTTTTCAGATTATGTTCCCTGGCCCCTTTGATTGTCAATGAACCAGTTCTGTTCCGTCGGTTTGACGGAACCGGAATCTTTCGTTTCCCGGACAGGTATGCCCCCGTCACGCTATCCTGACAGCCAATGATGTCTTCGATGCTTCCACTCGCCACCACCCTGCCGCCTTCACGTCCGGCACCAGGGCCAATGTCAACAATATAATCCGCTTCGCGCATCGTATCTTCATCATGTTCCACGACGATCAGGGTATTTCCCAGATCCCGAAGCCCCTTCAACGATGCCAGCAATTTGTCAT
>CADBTO010000402.1 GCA_902797565.1 uncultured Lachnospiraceae bacterium | reverse complement strand
TAAGCATCCCCAAACTGTGCCTGGTAGTAGGCATAACCATTCTCCCGAAGCACTTCCTGTACATACCAGGGCTTTGCCGCCGCCTCCTCTTCGGATTTCTCCGAACTCTTGACAAGATAGTTCCCACCTTGTACAAAATCCACATGCCAGTTGTTGTCTGCGGAAAGATGGATGCTCCCGCCGGCTGCACGCTGCTGCACATAGTCTTCCAGCACATCCACGAGCCGTTCCGTCTTCGGCACAATCAGCTGCTTTTTCAGCTTCGCTCCGATATTCGGCCAGACCCCGGCAGAAATGCCCTTGGATACCAGAACCAGCACCTGCTTGTCGTCCACCGGCGTACCGTTACAGGTCAGTGATGTCACCCGGTGCGTATCATTGATGACCTTGTAGCCAGTCCGATCATACCTGGGTTTGATGCTCGTGTCAATCGTATATTCCACGCCGTCAAAAACCCCCAGTCCGGTCCAGCTCTCCCAGTCGGAAGAAAGCACCGGACAGAGCCCCTGGCTGTCCACCAGGTTTTTCGTCGTCGGATTGCTCCAGTTTTCCAGCTGCTGCATCCCCGGTTCCAGATAACACGATGCCGCCAGCCACTCGATCACTTCACGCAGCTGCTCGCCCGTAATATAATAGACCTTGATGTGCTCCTGCGCAAAGACCTCCATGTTCAGAAGATCCTTGACAGTCAGGTTGCCGTCAATCGACAGGTAATCATCCCCGCCGTTTTCCCCTGCCATTTTGTGGTCCGAGAATGCAATCAGCGGGAAGTTCACATACTCCGGCGCTTTCTCCGCCACGATCCGCTTCCCGTAGGCAAGTTTTGCCTCATTGCAAAGCTGGATCAGCCCGTTGTCCTCAATCATGCCAAAGTAATTGTTCGCATTCGCGTCCAGTTCTGCCTTGCCCGCATAGAACAGTTCTTCGAACTGGGCACGGTAATTGGAATCCACTGCAAGGACATCCGGATCTTCCGCCACATCCTCTGTAATCTTCTCCACAGAAACCTTGCGCTGGGAGATGGACACGCTGTCACTGCCAAACGCGAGGGTCAGGTCTGTGATCCCCAGCGCCTGCCCGTGGTCTGCCTCCTGGACAAGCACTTTGCCGTCCACCAGCCCGGTCTCCGCGTCCACGCCCTTGCATTTATAGAAATATGCCGTCTTCTCGTCCGCACTTGGGAAATTCATATGGGAATGTCCACAGCATACCACATCTACTCCGTCAATATGGATGAGCTGGTAGCCAACATTATCGAACCGGTCCACCGGATCCGTGTCGCTGCCAATCCCGGCGTGTGCCAGGACCACCACAAGATCGGCCCCTTTCTCCCGGATGGCATCCACATTCTCTTCCACATAATCAATCATATCCTGCGTTTCCGCAATGCCCTTGCTGGACGTCACGGAAGACAGTGCCGGAACCGTACAGCCCAGGAGCCCGATCTTGACCGTTTTCTTCTTGCCGGCCGTCGTCGTCATCGTCTTGGAAATGATCTTGGAATTGGTCCAGATCTTCTGCTTGCTCTGGGCATCCCACACATTCCCAAGGACGATTTTGTTCGTGATCCCTGCCTCTTCCGTTGCCTGGCGAATATAGGACATGCCATAATCAAAATCATGGTTTCCCAGCGTAATGGCGTCATAGCCCATCGCCATCATTTCTTCAAACATATACTGTGCGCCGGACACATTCCCGGCAAGCTGCGCCGCCGCACCATAACCAAAAATCGTATCCCCGCAGTCCACAAGCAGGGTGTTTCCGTTGTTCCCTTCCGTAATCTCCGCTTTCTTCTGCTTGATCACCGTCGCAAGCTGCGCCAGCGACCCATTCTTATGGATGGACGCCGAATCATAACTATAGGTCGTGCCCTGCCCATGCAGATCCGTTGTTGAAAGGATCCGCAGGAGCGCCGTACCCTGGCTGGCCTTCGCCGCTTCCACCACTTCCTGGATGCCAAAATCAATCGGCAGGCAGGAAAACGCCACAAACAGCGCCGCAAGAAACGCTGCGACGCGTTTCCCCTTTCTTTTCTTTCCATTCATTTTCATTATCATGGCTGATGTACCCTGCACACTCTGTTATTCTTCTTTTGTTCGTTCCTTCTTTAATTCTTTATTTTCTTCTTTCAGCTGCTCGATTTCTTCTTTAAGTTCTGCCACCTTGTCCAACCGCTCGTTGGCGGTCTGGTATGCCCTGCGGAACTTCCGCTTGAGCTTTTCTTTCTTCTCTTTGTCCGAGGTTCCTGCATAACGCGGGATGCGCTCCCAGACTTCTTCGTATGTAAAAGGCACGCCGTCAAAATCGTCGCCCTGTATGACCCTCCCAAGGCCCTGGAACAGTGTGGCATAGACCCGGCCTAAAAATTCCGTGTCTTTCTCAATGCCCTCTTCCATGGCACGGGAGATTGCCTCCCAGACGCGGTCCGCTGTCAGTTCCGTGGCATCAATGACCCGCTCCGGATAACCGATCCCTTCATAGAACTTCCGGACTTTGTTGTTCCACCGCAGCCCCACCGATGGAATCCCCATCGAATACGAAATGATGCTTGGATGCAGCCGGCATGAAATAATGCCGTCATAGCGGGACATCGCCGCAAACAAATCTTCCGGCGCATTGATGTTGAAGATACATTTGTTCAGCGGTACGCCGTAATTGCGAACCAGATAATCCACAAACGCCTCGTCGCCGAAATGCCCGCTCGTCACAACTTCGTAATTCAGCCCCTCTTCATCCAGCTTTTTCATCATCGAGAGCCAGAACTGCGCCGCCTGTTCCTTGTCGAAATCAATCTTGTTGTCCAGAAAGCCATTCGCGCGCAGAATGAAAAGGCCAATCTTCTTCTTCTTTTTCTGTACCGTCTTCTCTTTGATGAAGTCTTCAAATACCGCCGCAGAGTACACCGCCGGATCCGAAACCTGCCCGATCACAAGGTTTGGATTTTCCTTGTACTGCTGGAGATAATCAAAATCATCCCGCGTCGTGATCTGCAGCACCACATCCTCATTCAATGCCTGCTTGAGGCGCTGGCATTTCTGGCTTTTTTCACTGTAGCTTTCCACGCCGATCGCAGAGAAGATCATCGGCTTCCCGTATTTCTTTGCCAGCTCGATCGTGATTGCCGTCCGTTCATAAAAGGTCTGGTACAGGTAATTGAACATCGGTGCCCCGCCCAGAATGACAACGTCCGCTTCTGAAATCACCTTCTCCGCCATCTCCAGGTCTTCCGGTCGCCTGCCCTCGATGTACTTCTGCGTGACAATCGATGCGGAGCGGGAACTGATCACGAAGCGCCTGTCCTTCGGAACGGGCGGCTGTGGGATTTCTTTCCCCAGCATCTGCTTGACGGCATTCTTAACCCGTTTTTTCATTCCCGGCTTTGGCGGCGGCGGTGGAACAAATTCCCCCAGAATATTCACCATTGCCACCTTCAGCAGCGCGATATCGCTCTGCTCGATCACCTGGTCGCCGGTATTATCGGAATCCCGGTTCGTCAGAAGCAGAATCCGGAACGGCTTTTTCGCCTGTTCTTTTTCAGCCATGGCTTTCCCCCTTTTCAGCCATTCCATACCGGAAGAATGTACTTCTCCTGGTATGCAATCATCTCTTGATAGATCCGCTTGCAGTTTTCATGGTCATTATAATAGAAGAAATCATCTGCACGGCGTACATATTCTTCTTTCATTTTGCAGTCGTGCTCCATATAATCGATCAGCATATCGATCAGCTCGTCGTTGTCCCTCGTGATTTCCCCAAATCCCATCGTGTCATAGAAGAACGAGCCTTCTTCATAATGCTGCGGGATGTCCTTATGATGCAGGTACACGATCGGCTTGCGCATATAGGCAAAATCGAACTGGATTCCGGAAAAATCCGTGACCATCAATGCGGATTCCCGGAACATCTGTTCATAACTCATTTCCCCGACTGCCGGTACGATGTCCACAAAATCATTCTTGTCAAAGTCTTCCACCTGGGAACTGACGATCGGATGCAGGACATATTTGATCCGGTATCCGAGGCGCTTTGCCGCGTCCAGCAGCCGTTTGTCGTTGATCAGCGCATTAAATACCTTGTAATAACTGCTTTCTTTGAACAGCGGGTTGTATTGCCGCTGCTCCCCCTCATTCTGGCCTTTGCTGATCGGAGCTGCCGCCTGCATCCGCCAGGTCGGCGAAATCATAATCTGCTTTTTGTGCGCGTCCTTCAGGCCATCATAACGCGGCACCCCCGTGAGTTTCAGTGCATTATGCTGGTATCCCACATAATCATAAACCGGCCGCGACAGGTTCTCGATCTCATACTGTGACGCACAGAAATACAGTTTCGTGTTGTCCCGGAGCCGGTTCTGCGCCACAGCAATCCGCTGCACGCTCATCCCATGCTGCACGCAGCAGACATGGAAGTTGATCAGATCCCGGACATAGCTGGAATTTTCCATGCCAAAATTATTGAAGGCCATGACCGTGGAGTTTGAAATCACCATCATATCCGCCATCAGGAAAATCAGCCGGTGCTTGATGCTGCCCCGGACCAGCGGCTTGAAGCCATCCCGCACCAGTCCCTTGTACTCTGCCGCGTCCTTGTCTATCAGATAATAATGGTCGATATTCGCCCCCTTCTGGGCACTGGCATATCGGTACAGGTACTCCGAAGAATCCCCGCCCTTGTAGATCTTGTCCAGATACATCCAGATCGGGCGCTTTTTCATAATCGGCTTCATTCTGAAATATGCCTGCCGGATCGCAACGAACAGCAGCGCACGCTTCTTCTTCGTCTTGATCATCTCCCGCTGCAATGCCTTCTCTTTCTGCTTCCATGCATCTGCCTCGCAGCGTTCGAAAATCAGCCCGTCCTTATCATGCGTTGTCATGACATACTGCCCGTCTGCCTGGAACTGCCAGTAGCAGCCCTTGAAGCGGCTGCTGATCCGGCTGAAATGCGATTCATACCGGAACGAAAGGCGTACCACGTCATCCCCGAAGCGCGCATAGCCATATAGCGGAAGCGCCCCGCCTTCCAAATCCGAAATATCCAGATCCACGCGGAACGGATGCCCTTTGTACAGGCTGACCCCCACCGCTTTGCTGATTGCATACCTGCCGGTATACTGCAGCGTATATTTCTTCTTTCCAAGCATCAGGTATACTTCATCCGCCATCGAATAGAGGATTGCCCCCATACTGCCATCGAACGCAAGTACACCGTCGATATATTCCATAGACACAACGTCCATCTTGAGGGAGCGGATACTCCCCAGAATGACCTCGTTCGCGCCGTATTTCATCTCGCCGCCGGCGAAATATTTCCGGAATTTGAAATCTTCGCCGTATTTCAGAATCCCGTAGACCCACTTGATCGAATCCTGCGCCCCGCTCTCTGTCAGCTGCCGCCCGTTGAACAGATAGGTATCATCGACCTGCGCAAACAGTGTGCCGATATCCCGGTACATCTGCTCCGCCTCTTCCTCCGAAACAACATGCTTGTTTTTATTATTCCAGTTCAGATTGATCCGATTCTTCACAGAAAACATCAAAAACTGCTGAAGAAATGCGGGCACTCTGCCCCCGTTCTTTTTCGCCGCTTTTTTGAACAGTTCCGGAAAGAACCGGTCAAAGGTCTCGTTGTACCACTGCTTTTCATACAGCCCGCGGTACAGGTTTGACTCACACTCATAGAGCACGGTGGAACGGAATTTCGCCTCCGCAACATAGGAAAATTTTTTCTCTTTCAGGCAATAGGAAAACAGGAAGCCCCGTTCCGCGTTCAGCCCATATCCGCTGTGCCAGTCCAGTTTGCTGATCAGATCCCGCCGAATTGCTTTCCCGGCAAGGAAATACGGCAGCACGGTAAGCTCGCTGTCCACATCCACGATACTGGAGGTATTCCGCTGGAACGGAAAGCGCTTGCCCTTGAAATTAAGTGCCTGCACCATATACATCCGGACTTTCGGGCCTTCCTCCATCTTCTTCCATAATTCCTGCAGGAAGCCCGGTTCCGGAATATCCCCGCCGCGCAGGAACAGCACGAACTGCCCGGCCGCCTCGTCCACCGCCTGCCTCAGCATCGGCTCGATCTCATATTCATCCTGTACTTTGCAGGAAAGGATTTCCAACTCTGTCGAATCCGCCATCTGCTGCGCCTGCAGCCCCGCAATCTGTTCCCGCAGCATCTGCTCCGTCGCAACCTCTGCCTCCTGCTGTTCAGCATCCGGCGATGCCTGGTTTGCCAGGATGATCGAAAGGCGCGGCACCATCACCGCTTCCATCACCACTTCCTTCGCCGCTTCCATCCTCTGATCTATCGAAGATGCCCTCAATGATTCCGATAAAGATCCCATTGCTTTCCCTCGCGTTTCTCACTGCGCCGCTTGCGCCGCATCCTGTCCTGCTGCTTTTTTCACAGCCGTCTGTCCTGCTGCCTTCTTCGCTGCCCCCTGCCCTTCCGCTTCCTGTCCTGCTGCTTTTTTCGCAGCCCTGGCTGCAATCCGCTCGATTCCTTTCCGGTAGACCGCGCGTACCTTTGCTCCCTTGACATCCAGAAGATCCAGGGTCTCATCCATCGTAAGCCCCTGTTTTTTCATAATCAGGTAGCCATCCCGATATCTGCCCAGCCGTTTGATCTTCCGTTTCTTTTTCCGCCGTTTCGCAAGCTGCCTGACAGACACGCCGTCATTGCGCACCATCTCCTGATAAATCGGCGCAATCTCCTCAATATCGCCAAATGCGACCATCTTGCCATGATCCAGAATCAGCGCCTTGTTGCAGAGCCGCTTCACCTGCTGCAGATTGTGTGAGACAAATAAGACTGTGGTATCCTCATTGAACAAGGACAACAGCCGTGCCTCGCTCTTCTTCCGAAACCGCGCGTCCCCAACAGACAGCACCTCGTCCAGGATCAGGATATCCGGCGAGATCGTCGTGCAGATCGCAAAGCCCAGCCGGGACTTCATTCCGGAAGAAAAATTCTTGATCGGCACATCGACAAACTTTTCCAGTTCCGCGAACGAGATGATATCATCAAAGACGCTGTCCAGATAATCCTTTTTGTATCCCAGGATTGCGCCATAAAGATAGATGTTCTCCCGTGCGGTATACTGGCGGTCGAACCCTGCGCCCAGTTCCAGCAGCGGCGCAATATTGCCCCGCCGGATCACCTTCCCCTTCGTGGGATGGTACACGCCGGCCAGTGCCTTGAGCAGCGTGCTCTTCCCTGCGCCATTCAGCCCCAGTATCCCAAGGCGGTCACCCGGATAAAGTTTGAAACTCACATCTTCGAGCGCCCAGAACTCATCTTTCTGCATATTTTTTCCAGTGAAGAGCCCGATGAAGTAGTCCTTGAGGGAATCCGTCATCTCCTGGCTGAGGTTGAACATCATCGAAACGTGCTGGACCTCCACGCTGGGCTGCCGCTTTGGTTTATGTTTTGTCGTCATGGAAGAACTCCTTTGTGCGCTTCTTATTCTCCGATACTCCGCTTCTTACAAATGCAAAATAAACTCGTCCTGCTTCTTTTTGAATACATAGAACCCGGCGGCCAGCAGCAGCAGGCCCAGCACCAGCGGGAAGAACATTTCCCACAGGGAAGGCGTGTAGCCCAGCATGCCGCCCCGGAAGATGTCGATCATGCAATAAATCGGATTGTATTTCAAAATCCAGAAATACCCGCTCTTTACCAGCCTGTCCACGGGATACATAATCGCGCTCATATAGCTGATCAGCGTCAGCACGACGCCCCAGAGGTACTCCACATCCCGGAAGAACACATCCAGCACGGACAGGATCAGCCCCGTCCCGATCGTGAAAATCAAAGCAACAAACACAGACCAGAGTACCAGCCAGATATGCCAGTCAGGCAGAACCCGGCAATAAATCGTCACTGGAATCAGGATGATCAACGAGATTCCCGATATGATGAAATTAAACAGTACATTAGACAAAGGATACAGGTATTTGGGTACATAGACTTTCTTGATCATCGAGGCATTTGCCCGCACCGACCGGCAGGCCCCGCGCGTGGCTGCGGAGAAGAACCCGTAGATCAGCCGTCCGCAGAGGACATACAGCGGGAAATGCGGGTCGTCCCGATTGAACAGCGTCCCGAAGATCACAACGATGACCACCGTCGTGAGCAGCGGTTCGAGCAAAGACCAGATGATCCCCAGATAAGACCTCCGGTATTTCAGACGGATCCCCTTCACCACCAGCTCTTTGAGCAGATAGCGATAATCCAGAAAGCCTACTATATATTTCTTCATGATTAAAGAACTCCTTTGTGCGCTTATCAATCCCCGATACCGCGGTTCCTCTTCGCAGCGCAGCTGCTCAGAGAACCCGCTGCTTTGACTGCGTGAGGATACGTCGCTTTGCTCCGTTCCTCACTCCGTCCGACGATAAACGCGCAGTCGGAGTTTGATTCGCGTCACTTCGCTGTCGTTTCTCCTTCGTCCAGCCCTTCGGTCGCTTCTTTCTGAAAGATGACACGGAGCGTGAGCAGGATCAGCTGGATGTCCAGCAGGATGGACGTCTTCTGGACGTACATCATATCGAACTTCAGCTTGTCGTATGTGGTTGTATTATACTTCCCATACACCTGCGCATAGCCCGTCAGCCCCGCCTTCACGGAAAGCCGGAAATCAAACTCCGGCACCTTCTCACAATATTCCTGGTGGATCTCCGGGCGTTCCGGCCGCGGCCCCACAACAGACATATCCCCGATCAGGATGTTGAAGAACTGGGGCAGCTCATCAATCCGGGTCGCCCGGATGAACCGCCCGACCGGCGTGATCCGGTCGTCGTTCTGCGTTGCCAGCCGCGCCTTGCCGTCCTTCTCCGCATCTGTCACCATACTGCGGAATTTCATGACCCAGAACCGTTTATGCCCGATCGTATAACGCTCCTGCCGGTAAAACACCGGGCCATGGTCATAGACCTTGATCGCAATCGCTGCACCGATCATCAGCGGCGATGTGATGATGATCCCCACCAGGGAAATGCAGATATCCATCAGCCGTTTGATGACACGCTGTTCAAAAGAGAAACCATTGTTCCTGGAAAGATACAGGGGCGAATCCACCATGTTGAGTTCGTCCGCTTCTTTCAGGATGATATCAGATAGCTTCGGAGTATAATATACACGAATTTTCCGGTCAAAGCAAATCTTTAAGATAGAATTTCGCACGGAAGAAGGGACATCATTTAGCAAAACTGCATCATAATCGTCCAGAATCCGGATAATTTCATCCGATGGCGTGTCCGCGGGCACCACCCCCGTGATCCGGTATTTGTCCGGACGGCGCTGCAGCTTCTGCTGCAGCCCCCCTTCATTTTTCCCGGTGATCTCCAGCAGCCGGAACGGCGGAAAGATCTGCCGGTACGCCCATGTCCCGAAATAGATCAGCAGAAAGAGCATGCAGACATCCAGCACCAGCATCCAGAGATAGGTCACCAGGATGAACTTGATGAACTTGACCCGCCCGATCAGCATGACCGTAAACATGAACATAATGAAATCCACCACGGCAATCGCAATCGCCGCGCTCAGGGACGCTCCGGATATCCGGCTTTTCCCAATATCATAACCGCCAAACGTGCGAAAAAACAGGACAACCAGCAGACAGTAGATTGCCACCATCGCCCAATTCCCTTTTCCCAGAAATGACCTGTCCATCCGTGGATTCAAACGGATGGACCAGAACCAGAAAAATATCCAGGATACGGAAAAGGTCAGGAACGTACTGCTGATCCCGCGAAATAGCTGTTTCAAGCTGTCGTAATCTTTTCTCATATCAAATGCATTCTTAACTCAGCATCTTATTGCAAGCCGCAATGAGCACATAGCCATAATCGTTGGCCGCCGCCCATCCTGTCCCGTTGGGATTGTCCGGGATGCCCAGCCACTCAACATAGGGCGCCGCCCCCAGAAGGTGGGAGCTGTACCGGGGATCCGAACCATCATTCGGGATATTGTCTATGTCAGACTCCGCGTATAACTTCAGATGCCGTACCTGTGCCGTGATCCCTTTCTGCACGCCGTTCTTGTCTGCCTTTCCGTCCTTCGTGCCGAAATTGTATCCTTTCACGCCGCCGCCTGTTGCGCCGATGCCCGCAAAATTGCAGTAATTCGCCGGAACATCTCCGCCGAAAGACAGGAACCCGGTTTCCACGCAGACCTGGGCAAAGACCACTTCCGGACGCAGCCCGTTCTCCACGCTGACATCATAGACAATGCCGCAGAATGTTTCCAGATCTTCCGCACCGTAAGAAGCATACGTTGATGCAGGATAAGTCTTGCCGGAAGAGTTGTAATACGCCGCCATCTTCTCGACCATTTCCTCCCGCTCCAGCGCCGGCTCGCCCAGAATCGTATGAGCCGTATTTCCGGAAAACTCCGTGCTATAGGATCCCCATACTGTCGTACCGTCTACCTTGCGATACGCGCGGACGCGATAGGTGTATGTGGAAAGCTGCTGCAGTCCCAGATGCGTGTACTTTGTTTCCTGGACTGTCTTCACGGTCTTCCACTTCCCGTCTTCTTTCTTTTGGTAAATCCGGTAGCCATCCGCGCCCGCCAGCTCTTTCCACTGGACCAGGATGGATGTCTCGCTCGCCGGAGACGCGGCATTCATGCCCTCTTTAACCGTACTGCTGAGCACATTGCTGGAAATCTGCACCGGCATTTTCTTCATTTTCTTCGTCTTGGTCGCGGAGAAGCTGCCGTAGACATCCTCTCCGTCCCGGTTCCGGTATGCCCGGACATGGTACGAATACTTTTTGCCGACCTGTGCCGCGTTTTGATCCACATAGGCCGTCTCCGTCTGGGTCGCCACCGTTTCCCACGTGCCGCCCTGTGCCTTCCGTTTGACTTCATAGGAGGCAGATGAATCCGAAGCATTCCAGTTCAGGGAAATCACGCCCAGCCCGCTCTGCTCGATCGAAGCAATCGAAAGCTTTTCATCATCCGTCGTGATGGCCGTCCCCGGCTTGTTGCAGGAAGACCATTTCTTCCCGTTATACCCTTTGACGGTATAGTTGTATGTGGACGAAGCGTCCACGGAAGCATCCGTATACGCCAGGGATTTTGTGGTCTTCAGCCTTGTCCACTTCGTCTCCCCGCTCGCCATCCGGTACACCCGGTATTTGGTCGCGCCGG
>CADBTO010000401.1 GCA_902797565.1 uncultured Lachnospiraceae bacterium | reverse complement strand
TGGTTCCGCAGCGATCGTGTGTTCCAACATTATGGCTATGGGGCACAACTTTCACCAACAGCCCCTGTTCCTCCAGATCCTGTACCAGTACCTTCCGGCACTCATACCGGTCCATCCCCGCGTATTTCCCGGTGTTCGGCAGCATCGTCGCATCATCCGCGATCACCACAACCTCTTCGAGGTTATGGCGCTTCCCGACCTCAAAGTCGTTCGGGTCATGCGCCGGCGTAATTTTCACGCAGCCTGTCCCAAACTCCATATCCACGTATTCATCTGCAATCACCGGGATCTGCCGCTCCGTACAGGGCAGCTGCAGCATTTTTCCTACGATATCCCGGTATCTCTCATCATTCGGATTGACCGCCACAGCTGTATCGCCGAACAGGGTCTCCGGACGCGTTGTGGCGATCTCCACGAAACGGCCTTCCTCGCCCACCACAGGATAATTGATGTGCCAGAAAAAGCCATCCTGTTCCACATGCTCCACTTCCGCATCCGAAATCGAAGTCTGGCAGACCGGGCACCAGTTGACGATCCGGGAGCCCTTGTAAATCCATTTCTTTTCATACAGCTTGACAAACACGTCCCGTACCGCAGACGAACAGCCTTCGTCCATTGTGAAGCGCTCCCGCTCCCAGTCCGCAGACGAGCCCATCTTGCGCAGCTGCCGGACAATCCGCCCGCCATACTCCTTCCGCCAGTCCCAGCATTTCTCCAGGAAGCCTTCCCTGCCCAGGTCTTCTTTGTTGATGCCCTGCTCTTTCAGGGACTCGATGACCTTCACCTCGGTCGCAATGGACGCGTGGTCCGTCCCCGGCTGCCACAGTGCCTCATAACCCTGCATCCGCTTGAAACGGATCAGCGTATCCTGCAGGGTGTTGTCCAGTGCATGGCCCATATGCAGCTGTCCGGTGATATTGGGCGGCGGCATAACGATTGTAAACGGTTTTTTGTCCGGATTTACCTTCGCATGGAAGTATCCGCCCTCCTCCCATTTCTGGTATAACTTATCCTCGATCTGCTTCGGGTCGTAGGTCTTTGCCAGCTGCATATCCATATCCTCCTGATTATCTGATTCCTTTGTTTTGTTTTGCGTTTGTCTAATCGTTGTATTTTACCAGATTTATTTTTCTAATGGAACTTGCAAATTCCACAAAAAATGATTATACTTTGGTGGAGTTTCGAAATATCCCGGTTACCATGATTGGTTGGAGGTAGTGCCATGAAAATGCAAGAATCCGCGCAGGATTATCTGGAATCCATCCTGATCCTTTCCAAAGAGAAGGAATTCGTCCGCGCCACCGATATCTGCAATTATTTTGGATATGCCCGTGCGACGGTTTCCGTCTTTATGAAACAGCTCAAAGAACACGGGTATGTCAACATCGACTCCAGCAACCACATCACGCTGACGGAAGAAGGGCAGAAGATCGCAGAGAGCATGTTCGAACGCCACCAGTTCCTTTCGGAGCTGTTCATGAAAATCGGCGTCCCGGCCGATATTGCAGCCAAGGACGCCTGCCGTGTGGAGCATTATGTCTCAGACGTGACCTTTGCGGCGATGAAGGAGCATTTTGGCTCCTAATACCGCAGGATTTTCTTCGGCTTCACGGTCTGCACACGCATCATATTCGTGGTCCCGGACTCGCCCAGCGGCACGCCCGCGATCACGATGACCTTATCCCCTTCGCTGACCAGCCCCTTTTCCTGGCATTTCGCGATCGCGCGCTCAAACAGCACATCCGCGTTCGTTTCTTCTGCCAGCATAAACGGCGTTGCGCCCCAGCAAAGGTTCAGCTGCCTGCACACCCGTTCATCTGTACAGCCGGCAATAATCGGGGAGACCGGACGGTATTTGGAAACTGCGTGAACAGTCCCACCGCTCCGTGTCACTGTGACAATCGCCGTCGCATCCAGATCTCCGGCCATCAGGCAGGCACTGTGGGACACGGCATCCGTCACGGACGGGTTCTGTACCAGCGCATTGCGGTTGCGCAGCCGCCGCATATAATCAATGTCCTGCTCCGCGCGCTGCGCAATCTGGTCCATGATCTCCACGGATTCCACCGGATACTGGCCTGCCGCTGTCTCGCCGGACAGCATGATCGCACTCGTACCGTCATACACGGCATTTGCCACGTCCGTTGCCTCAGCACGCGTCGGCCGCGGATGTGTCATCATTGAATCAAGCATCTGGGTCGCCGTGATCACGATTTTCCCCGCCTCGTATACTTTCTTGATAATCATCTTCTGGATCACGGGCACCTCTTCGAGCGGAATCTCCACGCCCATATCCCCACGCGCTACCATAATGCCATCTGCTGCTTCGATGATCTCGTCGATGTGCTCCACGCCCTGGTTGTTCTCGATCTTCGCGATAATCTGGATATCCGCACCGCCGTTTTCCCGCAGGATCTTCCGGATCTCATAGATGTCATCTGCTGTCCTGGTAAACGATGCCGCCACATAATCGAACTCCTGTTCGATACCAAATATCAAATCTTCAAAGTCCCTCTTGCTGACATACGGCATAGACAGCTCCACGTTCGGGACATTGACCCCTTTCTTGTTCGAAATCTTCCCGCCATTCGTGACACGGCAGACAACATCCGTTGCGGTCACTTCCTCCACGGTCATTTCCACCAGCCCATCGTCTATGAGGATGCTGGCACCCACGGACACATCCTTCGGCAGATCCTGGAACGTGATGGAAACACGGTCCTGGTTCCCCTGTACGTCCTTCGTGGTCAACGTAAATTTCTGGCCTTCCTCCAGTACTACGAATCCGTTTTCAAAATCCCGCAGCCGGATCTCCGGCCCTTTGGTATCGAGCAGGGTTGCCACCGGAAGCGCCAGCTTGTCCCTGACTTTCCGGATATGATCCAGCTTCACCAGATGCTCCTCGTGGGTTCCATGCGAAAAATTGATCCGCACCACGTTCATCCCCGCCTTCATCAGCTGTTCCAGCTTCTCCTCGCTCTCGCTCGCCGGCCCGATGGTGCAGACGATCTTGGTCTTTCTACGATACTCCATACATACTCCTTTCGCAAAACGACTGTTTCCTAATACTCTAGCAGATTTTTTTCCGAGCCGCAAGAAAAAACACCAAATCCATTTGACAAACGCTGTTTCAAGGAATATATTAGAAATATCAAAAATATTTTACAATTAAGTCCTTTTTGCCTAAAAATTATTAAGGAGAAACCAAATGAGTAAAGTTGATGAGGCGATCCGTGAATTTGTCAAGGATCGGGTGGGCGGCGTCATCGTCAATGATGCCGAAGGGAACGTCCTCTACCAGGATCCACGCCTGATCTTTTCTGAAAAAGGGATGCGGTCCTGGAAACGGAAACGCCCCCCGGTGGACGACCGCAAGACCTGGGAGTTTACGGATTTCGAAAGCATGAAGTATTATCGTGCAGAAACCGGTTCGGTGAAAATCGGAGCCGAGATATACCAGTGCCATCTTTTGACGGATATCAGCGACTACGCCTCGTTATTCCAGGATATCTCCGACTATTCGAAGCGGATTTCCGACATGAGTGATTTCCAGAAGAATATCCTGGCGAAAATCTCCCAGGCATACGACAGTTTCCTGCCGGAACTGGCGGAATTCTGCAACGTGGCAGATGCGGAACTATACGTAAAAACTGAAGGAATGGATTTTGCCTACAAAAGCAGTTATGGGAAACGGCTGACCAGACACCGGATTCCGCTTTCTGACGAAGTGCAGAAGCTGTTTCATATGAAGCGTTTCGACTTCCTGGACGGCTATTACTGTTTTCTGGCAGAACACGCACCCGGCCAAAGCTACGCATTATTCCTGCGGCGTGGTGCAATGTTCAATGAAGAATATTTCCGGGATGCTTCTGTGTACAACGTGGTCCGCCTCTATATCGAAAACGGGCTGCTCCGTGAGCACATTGTCTACGAAAGCGAGCATGACGGGCTGACCGGCCTCTTCAACAAAGCGAAATACCTGTCCATGCGTGAAAGTGATTTCTGTAACCCGGAGTCCCTCGCGATTTTTTATTTCGATGTCAACAACCTGAAGCAGGTCAATGATACACTGGGACACGAGGCAGGGGACCAGCTGATCCTGCGCGCCTCCCAGAGCATTATGCAAATCACCGGTGAAAACGTACACGGCTTCCGTATGGGTGGGGACGAATTCCTGGTGGTCGGCCTGGATCTCTCGGAAAAAGAAGCAAACCTCCTGCGCCAGCAATGGGAATCGGCGCTGGAAGATATCAACCGTTCCATCACCGAAGACCGGATCACAATTGCCTGCGGGCTTGCATACGCCCAGAAGCCCTATGACTACGATGCGCTCATGGCTCTGGCGGATGAGCGGATGTACCAGAATAAACGGGAAATCAAGGAACGCTACGGCCTTCCGGAACGATAATCGCCGAGAAATGGAGGAACATATGACAGAACACATAGCGGAACCGGTGATCGAACACCTGGAATTTTCCATCGAAGCAAAATCTGAAAACCTGCGCCAGGTTTTCGATTTGGTGACGGCGAAGCTGGAAGCGATCGGCTGCGAAAAAAAGACGATCCGCCAATGCAAGCTTTGCACAGAGGAGATTTTTCTGAACATCTCCAGCCATGCATACAACCCAACCACAGGCAATGTTGATATCACGCTGGATATCCTGGGGGATCCTGAGTCAAACAACACGCGGGCTGTACTGACATTTGCAGACACCGGAAAGCCATTCAACCCGCTTGAAAAAGAAGACCCGGATGTAGATGCACCACTGGAAGAGCGCCAAGTCGGCGGGCTCGGCATTTATCTGGTGAAAGAAGTCATGGACGGTGTCTCCTATTCATACAGGGACGGACACAATATTCTCGTTATGGAAAAGAAAATAGAAGGGGTATAAAGATCATGGAAATTCGGGAACAAATCAATGGAGATACCATCACCGTGTCCATCATCGGAGAAATTGACGGCACAAATGTCAGTGAATGCGAAGCGGCCCTGGATGCTGCCATGGGAAAAGCCGCAAATATGGTCATTGATATGGGAGAACTGGATTATATTTCCTCCGCGGGACTGCGCATCTTCCTGATGCTCCGCAAGAAAACCATCGCAAACGGAATCCGGATGGTGATAAAAAATGTGACGGAAGATGTCCAGGACATCTTTTCCGTCACAGGATTCGTCAAGCTTCTCCCCATCGAATAAAACATGCCCGGCGTTTTCTATGGATATGACCATATATCTGTGGCCATATCTACGCGGGTGAGGGACGCATGCGGATCATCAGCATGGTCACATCATCAAACGGCTCTTTCTGCCGGACAAAGGCATCCAGGTCCGCAGAAAGGGCCAAAACCGTTTCCTGACAGGGGGCGCACACCGCTTCCTTTTCCTCCAGGACACGGAGCATCTGATCGAGCCCGTATCGTTCGTTGGCTTCATTTTTTGCTTCCGGAACACCATCCGTATAGACGAACAGCCCGTCCCCTTCCGCAAGCTGCAGCTCCTTGTCCTCAAATGGAAGTCCATCCGCCAGCGCAAGCGGCGGATCATTCGCCGCTTCTTTTTTCAGGCTGCATGTCCCGTGATGCAGAATAACCGGATACTCATGCCCTGCATTGCAATAACACAGCGTCCCGCTTTTCGTATCCACAATTCCAAGCCAGACTGTCACAAACAGCATCTCACGATTATCCGCACAAAGCATCGTGTTCACATCTGAAAGGATTTCCGATGGCTTTCCGCCCGAAAGTGCCCGCTGCCGGATCAGGACTTTCGCGATCGTCATAAACAGCGCTCCCGGCACGCCTTTCCCGCTGACGTCCGCCATGACAAGGCACAGCCGCGTATCATCCAGCATAAAAAAATCATAGAAATCCCCGCCCACTTCCTTTGCAGGTGTCATGCTGCCATAAATATCACAGCAGTCAATCTCCGAAAAGTTGTCCGGTATCATATCCCGCTGGATCCGTGTGGCGACATCAAGCTCTGCCTGGACTTTCTCACGCTCTGCCGTCATCCGGGCAACCCGCGCCATCTCCCGCGTCAGGGCAGACTCCATACTGTCAAAGCTTTTCACCAGCGTACCTATCTCATCGCCGCCAAATTCCGTTTCCCGGTAACGTTTCGCATATTCAGCCCGGCGTTCCTCCATCTGGCCGCTCCACCCTGCGACACTTCGGTAGACAAGGATCGTAATGAAAAACATTACCACCAGGAACGCTGCCGTAGCAAGCAGGAATAGTATTACTTCATTGATCATTCCTGCACCTCCTCGCCACGGAGCAGTCCGGACTCGGAAATCTCCGCAATGTGCGCCATCAGAAGATTCAAAGGATCCGTGATCCGGTTAGACAAGCGCTGCGCCAAAAACACCATCAGCGCAATATCTGCCGCAACCAGCACGGCCACCGTCACAAGCATCCTGCGGAAGTCCGTTGAAATCTCATTTTTCAGATCCTCACTGCGGTTCATTTCCAGACTCAGCAGCATATTGCAGTTTTTGACAATATACGCCGAAGTGTCCGTCATCGAATAAAACTCCATATCCCCGGCAAGTGAAAATGCCTTCCCGCATTTCCCCACGCCCACTTTGTAATCCTGCGCATAGTTCATAAGCAGGTTTTCCACAATCTGCAGCCTTGCAAGGTTCTCCTTGTACCGCGTACCGCTTCCAATATTCTTCCGGATCCGCTTCACGCAATCCAGCATTTCGATGACGATCTCCGTTTCTCCGGAAGAAGCAATCTCCTTGTTCATCGTGCAGTAATCCATGATGCGGTATCCTTGTATCTCCGATTCCTGGACAATGTAGCTGATATCCCTCAGGTTTCCCAGCGTATCATTATAACGGGACTGATAGCCCAGCGCCTCGCAAATGATCCAGATGATCGGCAGTACCAGTAAGGTAATGATCACCATCATCCCCAGCACCAGTCGCTGTCCAACCCGAATATCCGCCATGCTCACTGCCCCCCTTTCCATTCCACGAGATCCAGATGCGCTTCCAGATATCGATGGAGCATCGCCGCGTCCTCTTTCTTGTATGTGGCAAGCGGGATAAACACCGCGGGGTCAACATCCTCGCCCCGAAGCGCCCGGACAGCAGTCACCACCGCCTTGTATCCCATGTTATACGGCATCTGCGTTGTCACTGCAAGAAGGTTGATATCATCCCCCAGCATATCTGCCGCCAGCTCCATACTCATATCCGTGCCCAAAATCAGCATGTCATCCCTCTCTGCTTCCCGGATTGCTTCGATCGTCCCAAGAAATGTCGGCTGGTTCCAGACCCAGACGGCATTCGCCTCCGGATGCTTCTTCAAAAGCTTCTTCATCAAGGCCTCTCCCGCCTCGAAGGTTTCCGCATCCGCCTCTGCAACGACCTGGATTTTCTTCTGGTCCACCATCCCCTTGATGGATTGCCGGAACCCTTCGCAGCGCGCAATCCCCACATCATAATTCCGGTTGTCTATAATGATCAGCCGGACATCCGTCAAGCCATAGGTCTTCATGTATTCGCACAGATAATCCCCTGTGTCCGCACCCAGTGCTTCCGAATCCACGCAGACAAACGATGTGACATCCATATTCACACTGGTATTCCATGTGATGATCGGGATTTTCGCGTCCACTGCCGGCTGCAGGTTCTCGATCGAATCGGTTGAATCTCGCGGTGAAATCACAAGCGCGTCGATGCCCTCTTCGACCAGGCTGCGGATATTCTCCCGCTCGGTTTCCAGGCTGCCCGCGGAATCCAGCATTTTCACGCGCACGCCCAGATCCTGGCCGGCGTTCCAGATTCCGTTCATGACCTCGGAAAACCACTCTCCGTTCATCCCCATATTCACGGAGCCAATAAAATATTCCTCCTGATCCGTGCTTTCTTTTTCCGCATTATCCGGAACATCGGACAGGAACGCCGCAACTTCTTCCTCCCGGTGCTCCGCATTCCGATGCTCCTCCTTCGGATGCCCCCCATTCGGATCTGCCTCTCCGCATCCCGCTGCGAGGAGAAACAGCAGGAAGATCGGTACCAGGACCAGGAAACGTAGACATACACGCATCGGACACCTCCTAAAAACGATGGGAATCCACGCTGCTCGCCGCGCAAAGTTCGCCCGGCGGCGCCCCCCATGCAAAAAAACCGTTTTCCCTTAAAGTATCGCATATCACCGGGATATATGCAAGGAAAACCCGCATTTTTTCTGCAGAGGTTTGACAAGTTTGAAATGCAGACCGGCAGGGCGGATTTTTATCTGCCCTGCCGGATACGGTTCTCATACATCGTTTCAAACATTTTTTCATCGACTGAAATACCCTTGTCAACCCGCTCATACGCCTGCGCATCATATCCACCAGCCACCAGCAACTCGTATGCCGGTTTCAAAATATATTCCAAACGTGTTTCCAGCATTGCCAGATAAGTTACCTTCGTTCCCCCCTTTTCCCCGCCAACCAGTAATGCTGCCTTCGGAAACAATAACGTCCGCTTCATGATTTCTTTTCGGTTTCCAACAATCCGCTCCATACCCTCCTCGGAAAGTTCCGGAAAGAGTGAACTTGCATTGTCATAGATCGGTGCC
>CADBTO010000400.1 GCA_902797565.1 uncultured Lachnospiraceae bacterium | reverse complement strand
CCCATCTCTTCCTTTTCTTCCTTCAGGAATTTCAGGCCCGCCTCATCGTTCTTGTATGCAGCAAACTGCTCCATAACCACCAGTGCGTAATAGAACTGCAGTGCAACAAAACTGGACTCCCCGTCCTTGCCCAGGCGGAGGCAGTCATTCCAGTCTGCATACAGGCCGGCAGGCATTCCGTGGGATCCAAGGTGCTTCATCGTGAAATCAATCGCACGCTTCAGATGACCGTACACCGTGCCCTCATCCCCGTTCGCGAACGGAATCACCTCGTCGATGAACGCCAGGTTCCCGCTTTCTGCCACATACTTGTACACTGTCGGGAAGAGCCACAGTGCATCATCCGCGCGGTATGCCGGATGGCCGGTCTCCTTGACATAGGACGCATCGTCCGGCGTATCCTCATGCCCCGCGTTGTGCGTGAACTTCACAAGCGGAAGCCCGCCGCCATTGTCCACCTGCGCGGAAAGCATGAAGCGGATCTTCTCAACCGCCATTTCCGGTGCCAGATGGATGATGCCCTGGATATCCTGTACCGTGTCGCGGTAGCCATAGCCGTTCCGCAGCCCGCAGTAGATAAAGGACGCTGCACGGGACCAGATGAATGTCATAAAGCAGTTGTACGCGTGCCAGGTGTTCATCATCGAATCAAATTCCGGACTCGGCGTCTTGACCTGGAACCTTGAGAAGAAGCCTTCCCAATGTGCCTTCAGTTCCCCGATTTCCTTCTGTACCACTTCTCTAGTCTGCTCATACGATGTAAGGATTTCTGCCGCTTCATCGCTGTACTTTTCACCGAGCACGAACGCCACCTGCTTTTTCTCGCCAGGCTTCAGGACGATCTTCGCGGAAAGCGCGCCGCAGGAATTCCCGTTGATCGCTTCCACATTGCCCAAATTCCCGCTTTCCACGCCCTGCGGATTCCCATACCCCCGATAGCTGCCCAGAAAAGCATCTTTCTCGCCGCAGTAAGAATCAACCGCAGCGCCTGCCAGACCAAAGAACCGCTCCGTCACACGCTTTTCGTCCACCTTTTCCTCTTCCGGAAGTGCATCCAGATTCCCATGGAGCTGCTGGCAGATCCGGTTCTCCTGGAAAAAGGCACGGCTGATAAACAGCGAATACTGCAGATTCACCTGATCCTGCTCATAATTCGGATGGTTCGTAAACTCGCAGTACCCGGTCGCCACCAGTTCGCGTTCCTGATCCGAACGGTTCTCCAGCTCCAGTGCCCAGACTTCATAGGACTTCCCGAACGGCACATAATAATTCGCCTCGGAATGGATCCCCGCGTAATCCGCCTCCATCCGCGTATACCCGGTACCGTGGCAGCACTTGCTCTGGTACTGCTCCAGATCCTTGCCCACCGGCTGCCACGAAGCAGACCAGTAGTCTCCGCTTGCTGCGTCCTTGATGTAGAGATACCGTCCCGGCTGGTCGAAGCCATTGAAGACGTAACGCAGGATCCGGCCATTTGCGCCGGACTTCGCGAAGCTGTAGCCACCGGCGTTGTTGGAGATGATCGCGCCATACTCCGGAGAGCCCAGGTAGTTCGCCCAGGGCTGCGGCGTCTGCGGATTCGTGATCACATATTCGCGGTTTTTGTCGTCAAAGTGTCCGAATTTCATAATGGTTCTTCGTTCCTTTCTGATCAAAATGTGTGTTGATCATGTGTGGGTTTCTTGCAGCTTTGTCTTGGAAAGCTGACACGTCTTTCTTTGTCCCCATCATACGCCTGCTGCCCGTTTTTCTCTTTTAGATTCCACCAAAAAATATCAGATTCTTGAACGCGTTTTTGCTGTTTCTGTTTCCCCCCGGACTTTCTGCTTGACTTTCTATTAAATTTGGTGCAATATAGGAGGGCAATATCGCTGACTCGCATCGGTATTGCACAAATTACTGAATCATTCAAAAGGAGTTTCTCATCATGAGTTTCTTTTTCAAATCCCAGTCTGACGTGCCAGCGCCGCTGTCCGTCATTATCATCGGCTGCGGAAAGGTGGGCGCAACCATCACCGAGCGGCTGGTCCAGGAAGGGAACGACGTCACGGTGGTGGACCAGGACGAAACCAAAGCGATGGAGATCGCCACAACCTATGACGTCCTGGGCATCGTCGGCAATGGTGCCAGCAATAATGTCTTACAGGAAGCAGGCATTGACGAAGCAGACCTCCTGGTCGCCGTGACGGACTCCGACGAGCTGAACCTGCTCTGCTGCACCCTGGCACACCGGACCGGCCACTGTGCCACGATCGCGCGGGTCCGGACACCGGATTATGCCCGCGAGCGCGGATACCTGAAAGCGCAGCTGGGCCTGACGATGATTATCAACCCGGAAATGGAATCCGCGCTGGAGATCGCCCGGATCCTGTCTATGCCCGCCGCACTGGAAGTCACCAACTTCGCCCATGGGCAGGCGCAGCTGATCAAATTCCAGCTCCGCGAACAGTCCAAACTGATCGAACGCCCGGTATATGACATTATGCACAGCGTCTCGGACCGGTTCCTGTTCTGTGCTGTGGAACGCAGCGGTGAAGTCTTTATTCCAAATGGTTCCACCGTATTTGAAACCGGAGACCGGATCTCCTTCGTGGCACCACGACACCGCGGGATGCGCTGCCTGGAACAGCTGGGCATCAAAAACACACAGGTCCGCAACTGCATGATCATTGGCGGCGGGAAATGCTCGTACTATCTGGCGGAGCAGCTGCTGCGCTCCGGCATAGACGTAAAGATCATCGAACGGAGCCCGAAGCGCTGCGACGAGCTGGCAGAGCTGCTTCCAAACGCGATCATTATCCAGGGAGACGGCGCGAACGAGGCGCTGCTCAAAGAAGAAGGCATTGATACCGTGGATTCCTTTGTCGCCCTGACCGGCATGGATGAGGAAAACATCCTGCTGACCCTGCACCTGCGGGAAGTTTCGGACGCGAAGGTCATCACGAAGATCAACCGTTTCGCGTTTTCCGACGTGGTTGCGCATCTGGATCTGGGCAGCGTTGTATACCCCCGCCTGATTACATCTGAAGCGATCATCGCCTATGCACGCGGGAAACGCGCCTCAAACCTCAGTGGAGAGGAAAATAACATCGAGACCCTGTACCATATGTTCGACTCCAAAGCGGAGGCGATTGAATTCTGTGTGGACACCAGATGCGAAGCCTGCGACATCCCGCTGAAAGACCTGAAACTCAAGCCCGGCGTCTGCCTGGTCTTCATTGGAAGAGGGAAGCAGATCATCTTCCCCGGCGGGAATGACAAGATCCTGGTCGGAGACCATGTTATGGTTGTCACAACGCAAAAAGGATTTAATGAACTGGATGACATGCTATCGTAATCCATAGGTTTTTATCATGAATCGAAGAATCATATTATACGTTGTTGGGAAGGTGCTCCGGATCGAGGGCATCATCATGCTCCTTCCTTTGGTGACCGCGCTGCTATACGCGGAATCGGATGCCCTGTTTTATCTGCTGTGCGGAGGGCTGTGCTACGGCTTCGGTTTCCTTCTGAGTTTCCGGCGGCCGGACAACACCGTGTTTTATCTCAAAGAAGGCTGTATTGCAACCTCCCTTTCGTGGATTGCGCTGTCCCTTTTTGGCAGCCTTCCCTTCATCCTGACCGGTGATATCCCGAATTTCACGGATGCTGTATTCGAGACGGTTTCCGGCTTTACAACCACGGGTGCATCGATCCTAAATGACGTGGAAGCGCTCTCCCATGCGAATGCACTATGGCGCTGTTTCACGCACTGGATTGGCGGCATGGGTGTGCTGGTTTTCCTGCTGGCGGTACTCCCGATGAGTTCCGGCTCAAATATGAACCTGATGCGCGCGGAGAGCCCCGGCCCCACGGTTGGAAAACTGGTGCCCAGAGTGCGGGAGTCTGCAAAGATCCTTTATCTCATTTATATTGTGATGACGCTCGTCCAGTTCATCCTGCTGGTCTGCTCCAATATGCCGCTGTTCCACGCCTTCTGTATCGCGGTTGGAACCGCCGGAACCGGTGGATTCGGGCTGTATAATGACAGCGCGGGATCCTACACGGCAGTCCAGCAGTGGATCATCACGGCCTTTATGATCCTCTTCGGGGTGAATTTCAATTTCTATTATTTCTTATATAGGAAAGAATATAAGAAAATGTGGGAGATCGAGGAAGTCCGCGCGTACTTCGCAATCATTTTTACCTCGTCCATCATGATTTGTTTTAACGTACTAGGGCAGGTAGGCAGCCAGCTGTCAAACTTCGGAGATGCGCTGCGGGCTGCTTTCTTCCAGGTTGGATCTGTCATCTCCTCAACCGGATTTTCCACCGTGGACTACAACGCCTGGCCCACCCTGTCCAAAGGGATCATCTGCCTGCTCATGTTCTTCGGTGCCTGCGCAGGTTCCACGGGCGGCGGTTTCAAGATCTCCCGGATCCTGATCCTGATCAAGCTGGTACGGCGGGAGGTGGGCGCATACTTCCACCCGAAAATCGTGAAAAAACTGAAGATGGACGGGAAGAGCATCGACAACGAAACCGTGCGCTCCACAAGCGCATACCTCGTGATCTACCTGTTCATCTTCCTGCTCTCCTTCATTTTTGTCTGCTTCGACCACGACGACCTCGTGACCTGCTTCACTGCGGTCTGCGCCTGTCTCAACAACATTGGACCGGGCCTGAACAGCGTGGGGCCTGCCGCAAACTTCTCGATCCTCTCCGTCTTTTCGAAGTGGGTCCTAATTTTCGATATGATCGCCGGCAGGCTGGAACTTTTCCCGATGCTGATCCTGCTGCATCCTTCCACATGGAAGGCGTTCTGGGAACGCGGAAAGACGAAAGCAAAGGCTGCTGCATAATTCTTCACGGCGCCGCCAGGCGCACGATCAAAAAAAGCTCCACGGCATTCCCTGCCATGGAGCTTTTTTGTGCTTTTTTCAGTTTTTTACGTTTGTACTCCCTCTGCTTACGCCACTACGTCACGCATATCGTACATCCCTGCGCCTTTCCCAGCAAGGAACTTCGCT
>CADBTO010000399.1 GCA_902797565.1 uncultured Lachnospiraceae bacterium | reverse complement strand
TTAATATTGTATTTTCTTAATTCCGAGTCAGATTTCAATACAATATTAAATTCTTCCCTCGCCTGCTCAGATAAAGAGCAATAAACACGTTGAGCAAATTCATCATCCGATACAGATACAGACATTTGTGTGTTTTGTGCGTTCCCCATAATTTGGGAATGCGTAGCCAGTGAGTTCTCATGCGCAAAAACAACCGTTCCAAACTGTGTAAAAAAATACACTCATAACAACGCAATAACTGCAAACTTTTTTATTCTCATAAATCTCCTTCATTTTTTTGGATCTCACTCCTCTGCCGCTTCAGCCGGCTGAGGATCTGCCGCTTGAGTATTTTTTCCGGTATCTTTCCCACTTCCAGTGTTTTTGTTTTCATTCGCTGTATTCTCCGCAGGGGCAGACGGTTCTGCCGGTTTCGTTTCGCTCTTTTCTGCCGGCGGTGCCGCAGGCTCCTGTGCGCTCTGTTCGCTGCCGCTCTTTCCGGAGTTCCCGGTATTTCCGGATTTCCCGGAGTTTCCTGTGTTCCCAGCATTCCCGGTGTTATCAGATTTTCCGGAGTTTCCGGCGTCCCCAGTGTTTCCAGATTTTTCGGATTTTCCAGAGTTCCCGGTATTTCCGGAGTTTCCTGCTTTCTCAGATTTGCCGGAATCCCCGGACGTTCCGCCGGAAGCCTGGCCATCCGCCTTCTCCTGCTTTTTGCTGCTGTTTTCCGCCTGCTGCTTCCCGCTGTCTTCTTTCTTCTGCCCTTCCTGCGTGTCCGCCTTCTCCTTTGCTGCAACAGAAGACGCACCGGAAATCGCCGCGCGGATTGTCCCCAGATCCTGGGACGCAATCGCACGCTTTACAGACGCGGATGCTGCCGCGCTGGAAGATGCCGTTCCAACTGCATAGGTCGCACCGGTCGCGCGGTAGCTGCTCTTGTTGAACACATCACGACTGACCTCTTTCCCATCCTCTTTCACAATCTTCCAAAGCTGCGCCACATAGCCCGTATGCGTGGAGCCGCTGGTACAGACGATCGAACCAATCGCCGCGCCGCTTGCCTCATACCGGGGCTTCGGCGCAATGGTCTGCAGCGTCTCACTTTCAAATTCCACCGTCCGGTTTGAAGGCCGGTCTTCCTTTCCAAAGACGCTGAAATGCAGCGTCCCGCCATCCGTATAGCCTTCGATATAGACCGGATAATCTTTGTTGTTCCTGAACTTGAAATCCTTGGAATCCCCGGCGATTGCCGCATCCATGGACGGCTGTACATAATGCACGGACATCGAATGGGCACTGCGCTCCACGACTTCCAGTTCTGCGCGGATGACTGCGTTGTATAACGTTGTAGATACCTGGCATATTCCACCGCCATAGGTCATGACCGTTGTCCCGTTTTCATAGGACGGCGCAGGCTGGTATCCATTTTCTGCGGTCATCGGATTCAGTGCCGCCGCCACAGAGAAGGTTTCTCCGGGATAAAGCACGGTTCCATTGATCTTGGATGCGCCGTTCCGGACATTGGTCGCACGCGCTGCGGACGAAGACGAAAAGTCCGTGGAAAAGCTGCCCAGCTCGTCCTTGATTTCCTTCAGGTCTTCTTCCTTCCCGTGCGGCTGCTCTTCATCCACGACCAGCTCCACCTTCCCGGAATCTCCCCTGCCGAACTCCTTCTCCATATATTCAATGACTTTCTGCGCGGATTCCTCCAGCCGGATTTTCGTCCCGGCTTCCCCGGGCACAAAGACAAACTTCCCGTCCTCGCGCCTGAGGCTCGCGTTTTTCGGCACGTTCACCAGCTCTTTTTCATGCAGGGCAAGGAAATTCTGCACCTTCTCCGGATCTACGGAATATATGACAGAAAACTCCTTCTGCTTTCCATTCTTAATATCCTGCCGGTCACGCCAGCGCTCCAGGATATTCCCGCTGTTCCCATATGCGACCGCCTGCTTCGCAGCGTCATCGTTTGCGGCGCAAAGCCCCAGCTTCTTTGCCTTGACAGAAATTTCTTTCTTCCCGGCAATGAACGTCACTTTCCGATTCCCCAGTTCTTTTACATTCTCTTCGACCACCTGGTCTGCTTCTTCCTTTGTCAGCCCGGAAACATCCGCGCCCTCAATAAAAACATTCCCCTCAACAACCTGTTCCACCTGGCTTGCCGCAGAGATCGGCGCATATGCTCCCCATACAAACACGCCTCCCAGCACTCCCAGTGTCAGTGCGCCTGCTGCTCCAATAATTTTTGCCTTCTGTTTCATTGTTTTATAACCTCCAAAGCATCCCTGCCTTCGGCAGTGTTTCGTGAGAAATTTTAGCCTGCACCCCCCAAAAATTCAAGCTGAATATCCACGAATATCCCCGAAAATTGATTTGAGATTTTGGTAACTTGCCTTGAAACCTGCGGGAATCGGAACGCCAATCTTTTTTGATTGAACCGGCAAAAAATCCATGAAAAACAGGCCGGATTGTAGTATAATACGGTTCAGATACCGCATTATGTATCTTTGTAATATTTCATAGATACACGCAATCTCGTACAATCTATCTTGTCGATTTTCCTGGTGCTTCTATGGAAAATACCAGGGGAATACCAAGGGGAAGGGTGCGGGGAAGCGGCTCGATGCATGACTGCATCAAAAGACATCATCATATAAGCAGGGAGGCATTTTATGCAAATTCCAGTACCAATTTTTTTGATTCCGATGATTGCATTCGTTGCCTGGATTGCGATCCGGTTGAACA
>CADBTO010000398.1 GCA_902797565.1 uncultured Lachnospiraceae bacterium | reverse complement strand
GCGGAACTTCTCAAGCGCCTTTTCACTGCGCAGGCGGTATTTCTTTTCCCATTCCAGAAAGCTTTTTCCACCATGCGCATCCTTTAATGCCATAAACAGTGCATAGTTTGCCAGCCAGCCTGCATTTTCCTCCTTAAACGCTTTGTATGCCGGATCCGAAAAATCAAAGTTTTTCATCGCCTTGCGCAGGACTTTGTAACGGTTCTCATACAACGCCGCATAATCAATCCTGCCCGCATCCTCTCCAAATTCCGCCTTTTCTATATCCTTCTGCCGCAAAAGCCCCTCTTCGACCAGCTCCTCAAGGCTGATAAAATACGGATTCCCGGCAAACGTTGAAAATGACTGGTAGGGCGAATCCCCATAACTGGTCTGCCCCACCGGAAGAATCTGCCAGTAGCTTTGCCCCGCCTCAGCCAGGAAATCTACAAACGCGTAGGCTTCCTCCGAGAAACATCCGATCCCATATTTCCCCGGCAACGAGAAAATGGGCATAAGTATTCCGCTTGTTCGCATCGTGCTCCCTTACTCCTTCAATACAAGAACAATAAGAACTCACTGGCGCAAACCCACTTGCGCCATAATGGTCTACTCTACCATATCCGGCTCCAAAATACAAGCCCCGTTCCAAAAAACTACACCTGTTCAAAATCAATGATTGCCTTCTTTACCCGCTCCATAAAAGGCACAAACTCGCCCTCGAGGTTGTATATCGTAAACATACGTTCGCCCATTTTTTCCATCGCCGTGTATAATCCTGCCAGGTCTCCCACCAGGCTGCGGCAGATCCAATGATAATCCCTGCGGATCAGCTCCATGCTTTCCGCAAAGGTTTTCCCGGTCACAAAATACACCGCCGCATCTGATTTCCCTTTGAAACAGGAATCATGGTCAAAGATTGGAAACAGGCCGGTGATCTTGTGCCCAACCTGACGCAGTGCAAAATTGTCCCGGTTTCTGTCCGTGTTGAGCGTAAGATAATCAAATACCTGCATTTTAATGAAATTAACCGGATCTTTAGAAA
Source organism: uncultured Lachnospiraceae bacterium (assembly GCA_902797565.1). Classification (GTDB taxonomy): domain Bacteria; phylum Bacillota; class Clostridia; order Lachnospirales; family Lachnospiraceae; genus Weimeria. The sequence continues at coordinate 3,699 of CADBTO010000398.1, read as the reverse complement.
GAAAAAAGGTATAATACGCATTCCCGTATTTCATCTCTGTGTCATAGAACTTCAGCACATCCCGTGCCGGAATCATCTCATTTTCTTCAGATGTTTCGATCCTGCAGATTGAGCACTGCTTGCCCATGACCTCTTCCGCAAAGTACATCGTTCCCGGAAGCCCCAACCCGGATGAAATAACATAACTGACAATTTCCGCGGATATCTCCCGGTTCGTTTCCGCCTTCGCCAGATACAGCCCGTCCCGCATCCGGATATAGCATTTTGCACGCGTCCCCCGGTTCGTCAGTTCTCCGGTATAGAGTTCATCTCCAATATGGACATTGTGCGCTTCCCCGGTCAGCGCCGTGTTGCTGATATCTTCCGAAAACGGATTTTTGTACAGATTCACCTTCTCCCAGCGTTCTTCACGCTCCTGCTGCCTGATCCAGTAATTATCCCGGAAGGAAAGAGCCTTGCTGACAATACAGATATTGATGTCCGTCTGGTTGTCAATCCCACAGGATGTCAGAATTTCCTTGCAGAATTTCCGGTTTGTCATCAGCATCCGCGTCGCGCAGAAGTTGCGCACCGCACTCCAGTCCTCTTCTGCGCTCCGGATGCAAAAAGGCAGGAGCCGGCGGTTCTGAAAATGAACCTCCATCGTGTCCAGATTAAACTGCAGCACCGGCTCGTCTTTGTACATCAGCAGATAATCAGCCTTTGACATCATGTGCCTCCTTAAAACGGCTCCATGCATCCGCAAGGTTTTCCGTATGGTAGGTCTTTTTCAGATAACCGAAAAAATACTCTGATGCCTCCATTTTCGCCCGTTCTTCCCCGATCGACTGGCGAAAGGCTGTATTGTCTGTCATAATACTGTCCATAATCTGCATAATGTCCATGCTGCAATCCCCCCCTCATAATCCGATCCCGGATCTGAATGTCCCGAATCCGAAAAAATGGTTCATCCTCCGAACTGAATCCCCCTGCTCATCCGTTCCACCAGGTTATAACCATCCCAAAGCAGGTCAAAATCCATCGTATGTCCGCACCGCGCCACTCTGTCTATACCACGGATTCCACTCAAAATCAACGGCCGGATAATCCCCGGTTCCCCGATTACCAAAGCCGTCTGGCATTTTTCATGATCCGCAAGCGAAGCCAATTCCAGAACATCCTCCGTTTCATATTCAAAGAAGAACCCGGAGTTCCCCATATATTCCGCCAGTCCCGCATCCGGCTTTTTGGCAAGCAGGATCCGCGTCAGCAGATTATCTTCAGACGGGACAATGGCCGCACCTTCGATCTCGCACGCGGCAACATACGCCCGTGATAATTTGTCCACCGCCTGAACTTCGTGAAACGGATATTTTTCTGCAGCCAGCTGATGCAGGCGCTTCCAGAATTCCTGCTTTGCTTCTCCGCAGTGCTCCGCAGTCCCGATCCAGAATACGATCCTGGGACTGGTACAGGCATTCTGATCCGAAAGATAGGTGTCATTATAAAACCCGTTTGCGATCTGTGCCTTTTTGTTTTCGTCCATTCCATGATAATATGCCGCATCAATAACCGCAATCGAAAAGCGGTCAGCAAACGTGATCTCCGTGCTTCTTGGCGGCAGGGGTGATTTTCTGATTTGCGCAATCGTTTCATCCCCGCCCCAGATCACACGGACATCACACAGACTGGAAAACAGATCGTTGACCTCCTGACTCCGCGGGTATCTGACAAGAAACAGATAGGGCTTCCACTGCGGCTGCGCTTCCAGCATCTTTTCCAGAACCTTTGCGATCAGATCCACCTGCGGAAAGTCTTTCGACGGAACACGGACAATGCTGGCATTCCCGGAAAGAAACGACGCTGCCAGGGAATATGCAAAATTCACCGGGACATTGGACGGCGCAATATGGAAGACCAGTCCCCTGCCCCTCCGCAGGACTCCCGGTTCCTCAGGCAGAAACCGTTTTTTCATCGCTTCCAGAGAAGCTTTCCGCAGCCAGAACGCCAGTGTCACGATTTCCGGAAACGCTTTTTCGCCGGGTTCTGTGCGAAGTTCTCTGGAAAACGCATCCAGGAACTGGCAGATCTCCTCAAAAAAAGGAGCCAGCGGACGAGGACGGCCTGATCCTTCCATGCCTTCCCCCGGTTTCAAAAACGCGTTTACAAAATCCTCCCGGCTTCCCGTCAGAAAATCCACGCCGTTCAATATATTTATCTTGTCAAACTCTTGCTTCTGCTGCATACGTATCACTGCACCCCCTCAATTCCGCACGTTTGATCCTGCCCAGAATCTTGAAATACTTCCCCTTCCTGCCGCATGGGCAGTCATCCTCTCCCAGGATGACACCCTCATCCTCCGTCAGGAGATTGTGGCCGGGATAGGATGTCGGCAAGGTACTGATGACCTGGACCAGCCCTTTCTCTCCATAGCCGCAGGGCGAAAAATCCCGGTGCCGGCGCGTGACCACGTCAGAAAAAATACTTGCATGCAGATGGCCGCATTCACACTGCATATAAATACAGCCGGTCTGCTCCACCATGCCATAATAATCATGGACACTGCGAAGGCCGCAGACATCTTCCAGCCGTTTCCCAAATTCCTGCGCACTGACCGCCTCATCCGCCAGCTTCTTCCAGCCGCCGCCATGGATCAGCACGCCGCCTGAAAGGTCAAACGAAATGCCCTCCTGTTTCAGCCGCAGCAGCTCTTTATAAAAATGCTGCCAGATCATAAACGTAAATCCGAAAAGGAAAATCCGCTTCCCCTGATGTGTCTCCAGAAATTCCGCCAGACCGGAAACATCCAGCTGCATATCATCTGTCAGCGCATAGAACTTTTTCGCGCCGAACATCGAAAAGCCAAGGATTCCCGCCCCCCGCGCGGAAAACTTCGCACGGTCTTTGATGACCGAAGGCGAATCTATGATCACCATCGGCATCCGGGACTGGCCGGTGAAACTGGATACGATCTTCACCATGACTTTCTGCTGCAGCGCGGACGTGTCCCGATCCAGATAAATCCTGGACACGGACTGCCCGGTCGTCCCGGAAGACGTCATGGTCTTGACAACATCCTCATCCGGAACAGATTTCAGTTCCAGTTCCTTGAATAACCGGACTGGAAGAAACGGCGCGTCTGTATAATGGAACGCCGTTTCCGGGTCGAATCCTGCGGCATCCAGCATCTTCCTGTATGGCGCGCAGTGCGCGTAATGGTGCCTGGTCAATTCCTGAATCCGTTCATCCAGGAACGCCGCTTTCTGCTGCCGGTCCAGAAAATAGGGATCCTGATCCAATTGCTTAAGAATGTCCATAACCCAGCTCCTTGTCAAGTTCTTTGTATAATACCTTGCCCGATGTGTTCTTCGGAATTTCCGGAACCACCCTGACCGAAAATGCGGAGGGATTGAGGGATGTCTTTTTTGCGAGGAACGGCCGGACCTCTCCTGCAATCTCTGCATTCGTCACAAATACCGTCAGCGCGTCATCCACCCCGGTACTGGCGCAATCCGTATCAAACCGGGCTTTGACCATCCGGTCCACTTCATCCAGATTTACCCGGTTTCCGTATATTTTCAGGAAGCGTTTCTTCCGCCCCACAATATAAAAATATCCGTCCTGGTCCATTTTTGCCATATCTCCGGTTTCCAGGATACCCCCGCGCAGATCGCCAAGTGCAAGATCCTCTCCCTTCTCCGCATATCCAAGGGTCACATT
>CADBTO010000397.1 GCA_902797565.1 uncultured Lachnospiraceae bacterium | reverse complement strand
ATTTCTCATCATGAATAATTTGGAAAAATATTATTTGCTGTTTTATCGGGAGAGAGCTTGATGGAAAAGAACGCAGCAGGAGAAAAGAAAACATTATGGCAGGAAGTCGAGGGCATTGACACATCGCTGTTATCTATGTCACATCTCGTGATTCATAATCCAGTTTTATATGCATCCCCAGAGGTAAAAGAGGAATACTATGCTCATTTGAAAACGATGGTTCAAAATGGAATGGCCGATCGTTCACAATGGGGAAAAGAAGCGGCGGCCATCTATGGCTACGCTCGATCGGAGTTGTCTGCCTATCAAAAAATCCTGAGGGAGACGAAGAAAGTCCGGATTAACTATGAACTTTTCTATTGCAGATATTTCCTTTTGTTGGATCTGGTTCATATCACAGGGTATGAGATAAAGCGTGTGTTCTGGAAGTCCGATTGGTTGAAGGAATATTATTTTTCCTGTTTTCCGGAAAACAGAAATGAAAGGGCAGCAGTTGATGAACTGTTTGACATATTTCAAACTTCTTCAACAGGGCAATACCAGAGAATGGAAGGTTTGGCAGTCGGATATTTTTCGAAGGAGTCTGAATACATCCGTTTAATGGCGAGGAATCAGATGTTTCGGGACAAACCGCCATTTCGGATACTGGTGACATCAACGATGAGTGCAGGAAAGTCCACCTTTATCAATGCGTTGGTCGGAAAATACATCAGTCGTTCCCAAAATATGGCCTGTACCAGCAAGGTTCACTGTATTTTGAACAAAGCCTATGAGGATGGATATGCCTATGAGTATGATCATGACCTGGTGATGACAGCAGGAAGTGAGGAACTGCTGAATGACAATGAAAAAAATGAAAGTGATTATATTGTCGTGGGAACCCGATTCGATGGCACGTTGGCGGAACAGCGGATTGAAATCTACGATACGCCGGGCGTGAACTTCAGCGGGGATGCATCTCACAAGGCAATGACAAATCGGTTGATAAAAGAGTTTGACTATCATATCGTTGTGTATATTATGAATGCCACACAGCTTGGGACAGAAGACGAGAGCGTGCACTTGGACTATATCCGAAAAACGGTGGGGCAGATACCGATTCTGTTTGTGATCAACAAAGCGGATGTCTTTGATATGGAAGATGAAGATATTTCCAGCGTTTTTTGCGGCCTGAGAGAATATCTGCGAAACAAGGGATTTACACAGCCGATGGTCTGTCCGGTTTCTGCCAGAGCAGGTTATCTGGCCAAAAAACGTATGAAAGAAACGTTGTCGCGGAGAGGGAAAACAGAGTTTGATATGTTCGCAGATACGTTTGAAGAGATGGATCTGTCAGATTATTATACATCTGAATTTCCGGGAATTCGCGTGTCGGATTCTGAAAATGATGCGGTACAGCTGCAAAAAACGTGTGGCTTGGCCTATATAGAAAAAATCATATTAGCGATAGTAGAAAGAGAGGGGAACAATGGCGCAGGTATTTATGAAGTATAATCCCTATCGGATGCGGACTGAATTAAAGGTGAATGGGAATGCGATCGAAGCGGACAGTGATCTGATCCGTGTTGTAAAGGGAAAGCGGCTGCAGGAATGGATTGGAGAATTCCCGCAGATGCTGGTTGACAACCTTAATACGAAAATCTTTGAGGTTACTTTTTATGGGTTGCCTTTGGACTGGGATGATGTACAAGACGCGTTTCAGATTGCGGAAAGCAAAGGTGTAATACAGGATGCAAGGCTCTATTTCCAGGAAGGCCGGTCGGATGAGGATATCCATGACAGAATTGTGCAGGTTTTTAACAATCTGCAGGAAGGTCCTGTGGATGATTTCAAGCATCCTCGGTTGATCCGGGCATTTAAGGATATCGATTCTGCAATCTTCCCGATTCATGTGGGTGCTACCATGAGCTCCGGAAAATCCACGCTCATTAATGCACTTTTGGGAAAAAAGCTGATGCCATCAAAGAACGAGGCCTGTACGGCAACGATCACGGAGATTCTGGACAACGATCAGGAGCATTTTGCAGCGACTGTGTATGATGAGGCAGAAAATATCATTGAGAGTATTTCAGATCTGACTTATGAAGATATGAGCAGGCTGAACGAGGATGAGAAGGTTCACAGGATATTCGTGGAAGGAAATATTCCGTTTCTGGATGCGCGAAGCACGGCATTGAAGCTGGTGGATACGCCTGGTCCAAATAACTCGCAGAATCAGGAACACAAGAATGCAACGTATAAAGCAATAAACAGTGATTCCAATAGCCTGATTCTTTATGTTTTGAACGGAACCCAGCTATCTACGTATGATGATGCTTCTCTTCTGAAATATGTTGCAGGACTGATCCAAAAAGGCGGGAAGCAGATGCGTGATCGATTTCTGTTTGTAGTCAATAAAATGGACAGTTTTGATCCGGAGGAAGAAGACATCGGTCATGCTATTGACAGTGCCAGAGAATATCTGGAAAAATACGGCATCGAGGATCCGCAGATTTTTCCCTGTTCTGCTTATACGGCCTTAAATGCCAGAATCTATCTGCAGGATATGAATCTGCGAGATGTTGGCGCAATAAAGCTTTCCCGTCCCGCCAGGAAAGCAAAAGAGGCGATTGAAGACTTTGTGGAAGAGGATACGATGCATCTGGAAACGTACAGCACATTGCCGCCAAGCGCGCAGAGGGATTTGGATTTCCGGCTGGAGCAGGCAAAAAAGAAGGATGACTGGATCGAGCAGGGCCTGATTCACTGCGGTATCTATTCTATAGAGGAAGCCATCACTGCTTATGTAAAAAAATACGCAAAGACGAAAAAGATCAAGGATCTTGTGGAATGTTATGAACAGATACTGGAAAGCAATCAGGTGCTGGCAAAGGTGAAAATACAGGTTGCAAATGATCAGAAAGCGGCTGAAGATCTTGCGCGGAGAGTAGCAGCGATAGAAGAAAATATTGCGAATGGAAAAGAAGCGGCGGTTTTGAAGAAAACGGTTATGTCGCTGAATCCGATGGGGATTATTTGGACCAAAGTGGAACTCCTGCGCAGAGATGTCGAGAGACACGTTTCTGGTGTGTTTGCTCCATACGGAGATACCATTTCGAGTAAGGAGGATGCCCGGAGTTTAGTAGATCAGTTTGGAAAGGTGAGTTCTGATGCGATTGCTGTATTATCATCGGAGTTGGAAAAGGTGATTGATCAGGAAATACGGGAAACAGGAGAGCGGCTGCTGCAGGAATATATACGAAAACTGGAAAAGATAGATGAGAGCGTGTCAAGTGAGACACTGGATTTTGGTACTGCCGACCTGATCAAAGGCGTACTGGGCAGTATGCGGGAAACGGTTGATGACTGGGGAACAGGTGACTTTGCCACGAGTATCGTAGATGAGTATGGAGAGGTTACTTACGATGAGAAAGTAAATTATGTGAAAGTAGGCGAGGAAGAGGAAGAGGTGGTGGATGGTACAAAAGAGGTGAAAGTAGGAACCAGGAAAAAGCTGCTCGGTACGCAACATAAAAAGGTGGGAACCCGGCGGGTACGGAACCCTGAAAAGCGGTGGTGGAAGATTTTTACGCCGAAGTATATCGAAGAAGATGTCTATAAGACGATTGAGGATTATAAAGACGAGGATGTGTACAGAAATGTGATACAATACAAGTCGGTTATGCGTGATATCTTTGAGGAACAGCGGGAGCAGATTGAATCCTATTCAGCGGAGACTGCGGATATTCAGGCGGGCCTTCTCGGGGAGCTTCGGCGCAGTCTGGATGAAGGCATTGACAAAACTGTGAAATATGGGGAAGAGCAGGTGCGTGACATGAAGGTGCAGTTTACAGACCTTTTTGATAAACTGGACGATCTTATTCGCGCGAAATACAGTGAACTGGAAGGCTTTGTGAAGGATCAGGAGGGCAAGGAAGCACAGTTGCAGCAGAATCGGCAGATTTTGGACTGGCTGGAAGCCTGCAGGGAAGAGATTGAGGGGATTCTCAGCATCTAGGAGGTGAGCATGATTTGCGTGCAGGAGTAGAAAAATGTGTCAATAATGGGGATATGACAGGATTACATTACATATTTCTGGATTCCCTGGATGTAGACCCTACATTCGAAAAGTACAGGGACGATTATGAATATTGCAAAAATAATTTAGAGGGATTCTTTGAAACACATCAGGAGATGTTTGCCCTGTCTCAGGACCGCTCGCAGTGGACGAATGCATATTGGACGCAGATGAAACGCGATCTGGGAAGAAACTTTTCACAGAAACGATTTGAGCATATGATGGAGGTGGCGAAGATTGTTTTTGCGGAGAAGGTAGAGCGGCTGAGAAGAGAACGAAGCGAAAAACAGGAGGAAGAAAAGATATCTTTGACTGTATTTCAGAATGAGGAAAAAACGGCGGATAACACGAAAACGAATGATGATTCTAATTTCGAGGAAATGCTGAAGAAAAGTCTATCACCGGAAACGGACAAGAAAAACTCCGCCGCCTCCAATGGAGATTCGTCAAAAAAAGAACTGGGGACTGTCGTGATAAGCGTCGTCGTGACAGCAATCGTGGTGCTGACAGTGGTTCTTCTAATCCAACTGTTATAGGACAGTCCCCAGAGAAAGGCACTACAAGAAAAAAAGGAAATAAGATGACAGCTTTCTCGAAAAAAGGCCCAGCATACAAGAAGATATATGCAGATGATCAGCAAAAAATTGAATTATCAGTTTCAATAAAAGGCCATTTGCGGGTGACAGAAGGGGAACAAGGCGAGAAGATATATGATCGAGTAGAAAAAAATGAAGATATTTGGAAAATAGAAGAAAAAAGTAAAAGTTGGCATGCCATTGACTCGATTCGGAGCGATTATCGTATACAAAGAGGGAAAAACGATGCGGATAAATGGAATAACTGCTACAGAATACTCAAGAAGGGGGGAAGCGACTGGATGTACTTTAAGCGGAAAAATAGAAGGGGATCCAGCGGATGAAGTTTGAGGATTTTATAGAACGGGACAAGGGAACCGTATCGAAACCCAGGATAGAGAACGCATATCAAGGGTATCCCGTGCCGAAACAGGAAGAATCAGGGAATGAGGTCTATGCGCTGCAGCGGGAGACAGCTGCGATGGTTTCGGAGCGGCCCTATGCAGAGGTGAGCCCTGAAGCGATGAGCCTGGAGCTTTTACAGGAAAATTTATGGCATTGTCTTGGTATTATAGAAGATGAACTCATGAAGGGTTATGTCACCCGGCTGGGTAACCTTCCAATTTGCCAGCCGGACACATCCATCATGCAAAAGATGCAGAGCATCCATTTTTTCCGAATATCGGAGCTTGTATATCAGGAAGATGAATTTTCTGCAGATAAACTGGCGATGGTGTTCCACGCATTGTCTAATGTACCGTGTACATTGGTTCTGATGCTGAAAAGTGACGGAGAGAAGAACGATTTTTATCTTGGAGCAAGGCCCACTGGGAACAACTCTTCGGGAACCCTGTTACAAATGCTGGAACGTTGTCTGGCTGGATTCTTCCCAGGAAGCCGGATGGAAGATTATTATGATGAAGATTTGAAACGTGATATGGATGCGCTGAATGTTGGATGCGTATCCAGTGTGACCAGCATTGCAGACTACAGGCAGCATGAGGACGCTCTTTCAAATAAAGATTTCATACAGGGGTTGGAGAAGTTCGTCTATGCGATGCAGGGCAGGACCGGTGCGTATACAGCGATCCTGATCGCGGATAGTGTGGGAGATGGAGAGCTGCAGGAACGAAAGGCAGAGTATGAGCAGATTTATACACAGATTACACCCTTCGCGAGTATGCAGCTGAACTTTACGACATCAGATGGAGGCAGTACAGCCACCGGAGAAAGTGGAGGCGTGACAACCAGTTCTTCCCATACGCAGAGTACTGGTATTTCAAAAACCAGCGGTCATACGGATACGAAGACCAGGGGTTCGAGCAGGAGTACCGGCATTTCGGATACGGATACACATACCTATGGGGAGTCGGATTCTAAGTCGGATGGGAAAAGTCATACAACGGGTCATTCGGATGGCAGAAGCAAGACAGTGACAAATGGTATAAATGGCGGAATCAACCTGAACAGGGGCATCAGTTCCTCTATTTCTCGCACAGTGAACGCGGGAGTTACAATAT
>CADBTO010000396.1 GCA_902797565.1 uncultured Lachnospiraceae bacterium | reverse complement strand
TTTCAGCTGCTGCATCGGCTCGCCATCCATCGAACCACTGCAGTCCGCAACGAAGACAGCAATAATGTCCTTCCCGCTGTCCTTGTTTTTCTTATAGACCTCCAGTGCACGCGTTACCTCCTGGCCCGTAAAAGACAGGTCCGAGCTGTAATCCCCGCTGTTGAAGCCCTTCTCGGTCGCCAGAACCTGCGCCGCATCTGAAACGCAGAATTCATAAAATGCCTTCGCTGCCTGCACCTTCACCTTGCTGCTTCGTGCATTCCCGCAGATATAAAGCGGATTGTCATGCCGGATTCCAAACGGGATAAAATCGTATTCATTTTTCAAAGAACTTTCATTGATATAACTCTGGTATTCCATACACATCCCATCCAGCGAGCCGCTCGCCGCCGAATCGCGCATCTGCATGGTCGTCAGCGCAACATAGGGGATATTCTTCTGGAAATTGGCAAAGCCCTCCACTGCCGTATTGCTGAACATATCTTTTTTGTCATAGGAATACAGCAGGCTAACCAGCAGGTTCATTCCTGTCGCGCTGGTCTGAGGATTTGTATATCCCAAATTCAATTTTCCCTCAGCAACTGCATCTGCAATCTGCTTGATATTTTTGTATTTTTCTCCTTTTTTGATCAGTACGCCTGCTGTATTGCCAACCAGGCGTTCGCCGACCAGTTCCATATTCCCGCCCTGCGCCAGGACGTAATTTCCAAACAATTCGTTGGACGGCGTGTAGAGATCCGGCTCATACTTTTTGGATATGATGTAATCCCCGCCTTGTCCACTGGTCATCTGGCGCACCGAGATACTGATACGCTGACCATTTATTTCAACCTTCTTTTTATTAAACTGCTTTACTACGTCCAGAAGCCAGGAGTCGTTTCCACTTCCTGCCTTTTCCCCGGAAGAGAAAATCTCCAGATCCACATCCCCATCTCCTTCAATGGCTAATGGATACTTGCTGATTTCCGGCAGTTCATCATATAACGCCACATTGTCAAACGAAATCGACCCCTTCACCAGTTCGCTCTCTGAAACCTTCACACCTTTCAGCAGGTCTTCCGTGGAGCGCTCCGTCATTTTTGATGAAAGAATCCGCACGCCGCCCACCAGCACCACCGCAATTACCACGAACACCAAGACAATGCCGATAAACAGCGCTTTTGACGATTCTTTTTTTCCATCCTGGTTCATCATGAAACCTCCTTATTTATGGTACTCTTTCAAAATCCCGCACTTCAGCCAGCCCGTCCTGCTGCCGCATCGCATCCATCACCCTTGCCTCGGACGAAACGTCCAGCGCAACATACTCATAGGAACCATCCAGCATGGCTTCCATCGCCGATCTTGCGCTTATGAGCGTGCTGCGAATCTCTTCCTGGGTCTTCCGGACATTCTTGCCTTTCATATGCTGCCGTTCCACATCTGCCGCCGTTCCGAGAAGTTTTTCCACCGTTGGCAGATAATAGGAAAACAAACGGCTATAGTCCCCGGGGCCCTGCTTTTCAAGTTCATCACAGATCTGCCCCAGACAGCCAACGAGGATCGAAAGTTCTCCCAGAAGGGCTTTGTCCCAACCGAACTGTTTTCCTTCCTCCAGCCGGTTCTTGAATTTCTGCAAATAAACGTTCGCTTCCTGCGCCTCATCTGAACCGCCTGCATCCAGGAATTCCTCGGTCAGGCTGTTCAGTCCGGAAACCGCCCGTTCACACCCCGCTGCGATCTGCTCCATCCGATGGGTCTGCGGTTTGGAGACAAAATCATAGGACGAAAGAAACCGGCCCGCCTCCTGAAAGGAGCCGTCTACCACGGAAGATGCCTCTCGATATGCCTCGACCAGTCTGGGATTTCCCGACTCCAGGAAAAAATCTTTCCTGGAAAGCAGGCTCTGCTTCGCCCGTTCAATCCGCAGGATCTCCTTCTGGAAGATTGTGGCATGGTATTTCCGCAGCAGCTGCCCGGTATCCTCTTTCTTTAATAATACATTGTAGTTGGCATACACCGCGTATACGATCGCCGCCCCCAGAGCTGCCACAAACGGGAAAAATCCGAATAATCCATAGACTGCAATCGACAGGCCAATCAGCAAAACCGTGATGATATTGACCAGTATTAAATTCTTCATTTGCTCTACCGAACCCCCCTCCCCAAAAAACAGATACACCGTTTATGATAGCATATATGCACAATTCCTGTCAATGCCCCGAACTGTCACATGAAAAAACCGTATCCCGTGCTGTAAACCAATCGGTTACTGAACGATACACAAATTCCAGAAATCCGATTTTTCGCTTGACAAAATAAAAAATCAGGTATAAGATAATGTTTGGAAATAAAAAAAGCGTTATCGAATGGATAACGGCTTGCCTGAGTTTTACGGTTCCTTAGTGGAGCAGCTTAACCTTCGGCTTGGCGGCTGCTCTTCTGCTTTTTATCACTGATAAGATTCCGTATGAAATCCACCAGCGAGATGATGGCACAGATTACAGTTGCAATCGTGCCGATCAGATCTAGCATATAAACAAATCCTTTCTGGTGTATTTTGCAACTCAAAGAATCGGAGAATCTCCGATTCTTTGCTGGCAACCTGCCAGTTGCCGAAGGCAACTCATTCATTATGGCAGGTCTGCCACGTGCACAACCACCTCCTTTGAGGGAGACCCTGTGAAGGGAAAAGGCAAACCGCTACACACCGTATTTTCGATAACGCTTTTTTATTTTATCTCTATCGTTTGGCTTTGTCAAGAAAAAAAACAGTCTCTATATACTGATTTCCTATTTCTCATCCTCCTGCTTCTTGTCCAGAATCTCTGCCGCCTCGCGCATCAGTTCCATAATCGGCAGATGCTGCGGGCAGACACGCTCACACTGGCCGCAGGCAATACAGTCCGAAGCTTTCCCGCTCCTCTGAACCAGCCCTTCATAAAAATTCTTCGAACGCCAGTCGTCCGGATAGCGGCGCAGCGTGTTGATCGTCCGGAATACATCCGGAATGCTGATCTTCTTCGGACAGCCATCGCAGCAATACTTGCACGCCGTACACCCGATCTGCGGCATTCCCAGCAATTCCTCTGTTACGGCATCCACAATCGCCATCTCATCCGCTTCCAGCGGCTCGAACGCCGTGAATGTTCCGATATTATCCTCCATCTGTGCCTCACTCGACATACCGGACAGGATGGTCATAACACCCGGCAGGGAACCGACAAAACGCAGCGCCCAGGATGCCACCGATTTCTCCGGCCGGCGTGCCTTGAATTTCTCCTCGATTTCCGGTGCCATACTGGCAAGCATGCCGCCGCGGATCGGCTCCATCACGATGATCGGGATGTTCCGGTCCCGCAGGATCTCATAAAGCTTCTGGGAACGCACCACCGGGTTTGTCCGATCCAGATAATTCAGCTGGATCTGCACGAATTCCATCTCCGGATGGGCATCGAGGACTTTTTCCAGAAGTTCCGGGCTTCCATGGAAAGAAAATCCAAAATGCCGGATCTTCCCCTCTGCTTTTTTCTGCAGTCCCCAGTCAAAACAGCTGTATTTCTCATAGGTGTCATAATTCGATCCATCCTCGATGGAATGCAGAAGATAAAAATCAAAATACTCCACACCTGCGCGATCCAGCTGTTCCTGGAACAACCGGTCCACGTCTTCCGGCTTCTTGATCTCCCAGCCGGGCAGCTTCGTTGCAAGCATAAAGCTGTCCCTGGGATAACGCTTCACGAGTGCTTCCCGCGCCGCAACCTCAGACTTCCCTCCATGATATACATAGGCTGTGTCGAAGTAGTTCATCCCCGCCTTCATATAACGGTCCACCATTGCGCATACCTGCTCATGGTCAATCACACCATCATTTTCCGGCAGACGCATCAATCCAAATCCCAGCTTCGGCATCTGACTCAAATCAATCCCCATTGCAGCCTCCTTTTCAAAATACATACTGTTCTCATACAACCATACGCCTGTTTTACGTCCCTAACCTCTGTCCCGATCAGCCTCCAGCTCTCGTCCAAAACTTCTGCCCCGGTTCTACTTCCCGGCAAACAACGCCCGGTACTCTCCCGGAGCCATCCCCTTCTCCTTCCGGAACACCCGGTTGAAGCTGGGGATGCTCTGGAACCCGGAGAGCATCGCGATCTCTGTCATCGTCCGACCTTCCTGCGTGAGGAATCCCATCGCTTTCTCCAGCCGGATCATATTCAGCCACTTGCTGTAGTTGAGGCCCGTCACATTCTTGAAAATCCGGGAAAAATAGTCCTTGCTGATGCCAACCATCTCCGCCATCGCACCCTCGGAAAGATCGTCCGCCGTCAGATTATTCTTAATATAATCCACCACCTGGATCATCCGCTGCATCACATCATCCGTATAGACATGCTGCTCCACATCCAGCTCCGGCACCAGTTCTTTCCGATATTCCAGCAGGGTCAGCATAAATTCCATCAAAAGCATGCAGCAGCGGATCTCCCGCTCGGAACGGTCTGAAAAAAAGATCTCCTTCATCTGCCCCGTCAGCTTCTGCAGCTTCACCGCCAGCTCCGGATGCGCTCCGCAGCAGACAACGTGCAGATTCCGATATAAATGCATAATCCTTTGCAGGTCAAACAACGAATTGATAAACGCATTGGAAAACTGAATGACCATCGAATCCTTCCGGTCCGCATCCAAAATCGCATGCATTTCCATCGGCCAGACCAGTACAAAATCCCCCGGCGCAAGGTGGTACGTGTTTTTCCCTACGCTGTATA